>DAICZM010000639.1 GCA_027311145.1 Ktedonobacterales bacterium | reverse complement strand
ACCTGGGTCGCCATTTTTGTGCAGCAGACCAATAGCGGAGACATTTTCCAGGCGGTCGGCATCGTCGATGCCCGTGACCTCAACGGCAGTAACGTACAATTCGAGACAACGCTACCCGCTGCTTTACAAGACTATCAGCAATGGTTAACGCAACAAGGCTCTAACATTGGAGGAAACTCGCCTGGCATTGTTGTCCAGAGCGTGACAGGAAAAGTCGTGCGTATTGCCGCTGTGCAAGCAGGCACGAACACCATCTACTATATTCAAATTGCAGGTCAGCACGTGATTTTCACGGCAAATCTCTCGCTCTCACCGAAACTGCCACTTGTGCAAACGGGCGATACTGTCACAATGACCTACGTCAGCCCAACAAGTAACGTGATTAACGTGCAATCATTTGATGACACCAGCATCAATCTCAGCATTGGCGCGCCTACGCCCGGAGCCACACCGACGCCGTAAACACAGCAAACGCCGTTGCCACACCACAAGCGAAATACGACATGAAAGATAGTGCCACCCCACGAGAGGTGGCACTATCTTTCATCGTATGCAGGTTAATCGTAATGCCTGATTGCCCATGACGCATTGACCGTATACAATTTAGCGGGTGCGAGCTGTTTGCTTGGGTGGAATGTGGATGGGGCGTCCCTCAACGGCCAGCACAGCCTCGCGCAATCCTTCACTCAGAGTGGGATGAGGATGAATCGTCTCAGCGATCTCATCAACAGTTAGCTCGCCATGCATTGCCACTGAATATTCGGAGATCAGGTTGGTCGCATCAGGGCCAATAATATGCGCTCCTAAAATCTCGCCATACTTGCCTATAATGATTTTTGTAAAGCCCTCGGTCTCGCCCATCGCCACGGCCTTACCAATCGCGGCCCAGGGGAAACGCTCGACCCGTGCCTCTGGATATTTTGCTTTCGCCTCGGCTTCAGTCAAACCCACAAAAGCGACTTCGGGGAAGGTATAGATGGGATTAGGAATCACATGATAGTCCATACGTGCTTCGTGGCCCATCGCATTATCAGATGCAATCTCGCCCTCAGTCGAAGCCACGTGGGCCAGACCTGCACCATGCACCAGATCACCAATCGCATAAATACCTGGAAGGTTGGTTTCCATGTGGTCATTCACGCGCACTCGCCCACGCTCGTGATCGAGTCCCTGCTCCATCAAATGTTCCAAGCCACTCGTATTGGCACGCCGGCTGACCGCCATCAACACATACTCGCCCGCATAGCTCTGCTTCCCTTGTTCCGTGCTGGCAAGCACTTTCTTCAGCTGGCCTTCATCCTCAACAGCCTCAACCTTCGCTCCTGTGACAATCGTGATGCCACGTTTGCTCAGAATGCGCACCAATAAGCGACGCACCTCTTCATCGACAGGCGCAAGAATATGAGGGAGCATTTCCAGGATTGTCACTTTCGTCCCGATAGCGTTGAACATACAGGCCAATTCAACACCAATCACGCCCCCACCGACGCAGATCAGACTTTCGGGGACCTGTGCCAAATTCCAACAGGTATCACTGTTCAGAATGTTGCGCCCATCAATGCCGGGCAAGGGTGGCATCAGCGGAACGGAACCGGTGGCAAGAATGACCTTATCCGCGCTAAACTGTTCCTGCGAGCCATCGGCCTTCATCACAGTCAACGTTTTTGAGGCATCGACCACGCCCAAGCCATCATAGACATCGATCTGATTGCCCTTCATCAATGTACCAACGCCATTGGTCATACGCTTGACGACTTTATCCTTAAAAGCAACGGCCTTGCCCATATTAAAAACAGGGGCCTGCGGCAGATGAATGCCCAGTTCCTCTAATGCTTCCATATTATGCAAAACCTCGGCAATATGCAGCATTGCCTTTGAAGGAATGCAACCAACATTGAGGCATGTGCCACCAAGATACTGCTTTTCGACAATCGCAACTTTCGCTCCCAGTTGCGCTGCACGAATCGCGGCAACATAGCCCCCAGGACCTGCGCCCAGCACGGCGACATTATAGTGTTTATTCGCCATTCTTTTCTTCTCCTGCTATCTCAAAGTACACCTTCAGCGCATTTCGCCCGTATATCACGATCATGCCTCGTAAAACGCTTCCACGCAAATATCGTCCCGGACATGATACGACACGGCTTTTATTGCGCCTCCAAAGCTCTTGAAGAGTTGTTTTGCTCTCCGCTCAGTATATCAC
>DAICZM010000638.1 GCA_027311145.1 Ktedonobacterales bacterium | reverse complement strand
ACATGAGCTAATCGGCAGTAATTTACAAACAAACAATTTACGAGAAAAACTCTCTACTATACTTGATAACCCTGACACTTATCGCGCAGTCGTTGAACCGATCGCCAAAGGGCATAAACCTCGCATTACCGAATTTCAGCTCCATGGCTTTTATAAAGCTCCTGGCCGTTTTGTCAGCGCACACCGCGATATTCGGATGCGCTTCTTCCATGTACGCGATGCCAAAGGTCTGCTGATTGGGCGTGGACGCATATTTGAAGACATTACCAAACAAAACGAAATAGAGAAAATCAAGCGCAATTTGCTTGCCATCGTTTCGCATGAACTTCGTACCCCCTTAACAGCCATCAAGGGCTTTGCCACCAGTCTGCTCGAAGAGAGCGATGGAGAAGTCGATCTGCACTGGCAGCAATATAGCCTGGGCCTGATTGTAGAAGAAAGCAATCATATGGCAGAGCTTGTTACCAGCCTGCTCGATATGGCGCAAGTAGAAGCAGGTACACTGAAACTCTACCCCTCTGTTTATTCCCTCGATTCCTTGCTCCAGGATATGATTGCAAGCATACCCGAAATACGCCATCAAGTTCATATTCACATACCAGATGAAATACCCCTGCTCTATGTAGACAGACGACGCATTCAGGTCGTCTTGCGCAACATTCTAGAAAATGCGCAACGCTATGGAGGCCCCGATCCATCCATTGAAATAACCGCCAGCTACAACCAGGAGTTAGCAACAAAACATCTGGGATTGACGTTACATATAGCTGACACCGGGCCTGGTATTCCCAGCCACCTAATGGAGGCGATTTTTGATCGTTTCTATCAAGTAGAGAGCGGAAAAGAGCGCAGCAGCAACGGGGTTGGGCTAGGCCTGGCAATCTGTCGCGGATTCATTGAAGCACACGGAGGTCGCATCTGGGCCACAAATAGAACCGATGGCAATTGTGGTGCAGTATTTCATGTGTGGTTCCCATCTGCCACGATTTACGTGCAGACACGCTAACCAAACACATTGCATCAGGGTAACATGCTTGCTCTGAGAGCGAAAGGAGGACAATGATGCCTCAAGAAAAATATATTCTCGTTGTCGACGATGAACCAAATATCCGTACTTTCGTGCGCCACTCTCTCGAAAAACATGGCTTTAAGGTCAATCTTGCCACAAATGGATGGGAAGCAATTGCGGAATTTGAACAAAAAACCTTCGTGCTTGTCATACTGGATATCATGATGCCCGGCATGAACGGCCTAGAAGTCTGCCGTCGTATCAGACAAGTGAGTACCGTGCCAATCATTATATTGACGGCACTCGGTGAAGAGACAGACAAAATAGCCGCATTGACACAAGGAGCAGACGATTACTTGACCAAACCCTTTGGCGTTGGTGAACTGCAAGCACGGGTTCTGGCTGTCCTGCGACGGGCCAGTTGGGCTGATACTACACGCTCGGTTGGCACAATGCGTTTTGGCAACGTCGAGATTGATTTTGAGCAACGCCAAGTCTGGCTCAATAGCGAACGTGTCAAATTCACTCCCACCGAGTTCAGTCTCTTGCAAGAGCTTGCTTTAAACCCCGGTAAAGTATTCACCCACGAGGCTCTACTGCGCCGCATCTGGGGTAGCGAACACAGTCGTGATGCTGAGTACCTGCGCGTTTATATCGGACGCCTGCGTCGCAAACTAGAAGTAGATTCGTCAAAACCACGTTATATACTTACTGAGCCTGGAGTAGGTTATTATTTGGTTAAATAAGGTAAGAAAGACCTTCTTTGCCTAAATAAGGTGAGCTATCATCAATATCGTTTTATCGTTTTATCACTACCTTGAATTTCTCGCGCTAGCGTGCTATGCTTAAGCTAAATCGGCTGTTCAACGACAATGGAGATGATGCAATGGCAACCGAAACCCCTCTTGAACTGGATAACTTTTTTGCCTTCATGCAAAATCCCTACCCAGTCTACACCTATCTACGCCAACGCGAACCAATCCACTGGAATCCCATGTTCAACTGTTTCATGCTCAGCAGATATGACGATGTACACACCGTCTTCTCCGATCACCGACGTTTCTCCTCGGATATCTGGTCTCAAGTTCCTGAGCGCATGGGATTTAACAGCGATGACGAGTCTAGCCTCTATCTCAAACAAATTGTGCCCTTCCTGGCTTATAACCTGCAAGGTATGGACCCCCCAGATCATAC
>DAICZM010000637.1 GCA_027311145.1 Ktedonobacterales bacterium | reverse complement strand
TAGATAGACTTAACGTTGGCATGTTGAAATTGTTTGGAAATTTCAGGTAACAAAGTTCAGAACCAAAGGGCGTGCCAAGGCGGGAAGCTGAACAGAGTCATCGCCAGGGACGCTTGCAATTGGCATTGACATGATGGAGGTATCTTTTGACAGCCTAAGCCAAAAGTGCCTTTCATCGTGGCTATTAGCATAATAATTGGACAGGATTGGTTCTGAAACAACACAATCCTCATTCGGAAATACGGCCTTTTTGCGCTGTTATCCGAAACACAACAAACCTGAATTCGCCTTCACTGGCGATTACAATGCAAAAAAATGGGGTTGTGACTAAATTTTGAATAGGAAAATGAGTATTCAAGCCAAACATAGATTGAAAGCTGTGGACCGACGAACATCCATCTTGGAGCTTTCTAAAGAGGTGTTCGCGAGAAACGGTTTACATGGCGTCTCGGTTAATCAAATTGCAGCAGAATGTAAGGTTAGTCCCGCAGTTTTATACCAACACTTCCCATCTAAGGATGCCCTGTATGAAGCTGTAATCGAAACGCTCGCTTGTAAGCGAGACGATTACGTCGATGCAGTACTCGCGGGCCCCCCCGATTTTGCTGATGTTTTGTATCGAATGACCGTTGTTATGGTGAAGAGCAGGATAACCGACTCTGATTCGGTGCGCATTGAACTGCGTGCATTGGTGGATGATAGCAAGGTCTCAGAGCAATTCTTCTTTAACCAGTGGAAGGGACTGACAGATTATATCCAAATAAGCTTACGGGAGATGATGGAGCAAGGGGAGTTGGGGACAGTATACTTACGTTTGGCTGTATTAGCCTATGTTGGATTAGTGCGAGAGCTGATTATTGAATTATGCCTAGGGGAGTTGGGCAAGAACGATAAGGTAAGCGTTGAGTATTTCGTGAAGGGTATCATTGACCAGTTTCTGCGCGGCGTCGGTTTAAAACCGTTACAGTGGTAACTTAAGCGAAACTTTCGGGGTGTTTTTTCAACACGATAATATCTGTGCGTATTCGTATGGCAGTATTGCAGCCTAACTAGCAAACCGTCTTGCCCCGACAACGCACAGCGCAACCGCTAGCGCAGAGAGGATCATCATTGTGTTGACGTGTTCACCTAGCAGCGCGGCGGCTAGACCCAGCCCAAAGAATGGTTGCAACAATTGCAACTGGCTGATGGACGCAATGCCGCCGAGAGCCAGACCGCGATACCAGAAGAAAAATCCCAGTAGCATGCTGAATAGTGAGACGTAGCCGAGGCTCAGCAATGCGGGCCATGCGGCTTGTTGAAAATTGCTGGGCAGTGTCCAAAGACAAAGTGGCAACATCAACGGTAGCGACAACGCCAGCGCCCAGCAGATAACCTGCCACCCGCCCATGCTGCGCGCCAGACGTGCGCCCTCGGCATAGCCCAGGCCGCATACAATAATCGCAGCTAACATCAGCAGATCATCAATTATCGAAACGCTGATACCTTGCCCCATGGCAAAACCCGCGACGACCAGACTTCCCAGCAACGAAAATAGCCAGAATAGGAGACGCGGATTTTTGTCACCGCGCAGCACGCTGAATATAGCCGTCGACATTGGTAATAACCCGACGAACACGGTGGCATGCGCCGAACTGACGTGTCGTAACGCCAGCGCCGATAGCAGTGGAAACCCTACCACCACGCCAAGAACTACCACCAGCAGCGCGCGCTTTTCACTGCGTGCGGGCTGTGGCTGACGTAGAACCAGCAAGATCAATGCGGCGAGTACACCGGCAATCACTGCCCGTGCCAGCGTAAAAAATATAGGGTCGAAAGTAGCGACTGCCACCCGTGTTGCGGGAAGCGAGCCGCTAAAGATCAGCACGCCCAGCAGCCCGCTGGGCCATCCCTTGAAACCTTTATCCACGCCCATGCCCGCCGTTTTATCTATAAGAAGGTGGCATCATCCCTTGAAAATTCTTGGCCCAACAGAGACGGATGGGTACAATTTAAATATACTGTCCGCAATAATCATGGGTACACAAAATGCAAAACAAGCTTGAGCAAAGAGATAGCACCCGCGTAAACGCGGTAATGCAGGCCATACGCGATCAACTAGCTTCCCGTGTACTGGTGCCTGGCGAACGGCTCCCCTCCATCAGGCAGATGGCCGAACGTTTAAGTGTTGCGAAAAACACCATAGTCGAGGCCTATGACCGCTTGGCTGCCGACGGCGTGAT
>DAICZM010000636.1 GCA_027311145.1 Ktedonobacterales bacterium | reverse complement strand
ACACCGCTCCTGACACCGCTCCCACCACCGCCGATTGCAGCACTTCTCCTGGCGTCGTCGGCTTGCCCGCGATGGCATAGGGGTCCATGCCGCCCGCGTTGTTCTGCACCGTGTCCGCACGGGTAAAGCACTCACTCAACGGGTCTATGGTGTACGAAAACTAGCGTGGTCACGAGGCTCGAACGTCGTACTCATAATCTTGCCCGATGAAGTAATGCTGCTTATTGGATCTGAATGATATTGATCCGTAAATCCAGATCCACGCCAAGCAGCAATAAGCGCTCCCGATATGCCAGCACCACCTCTGCCATGGGAATGTTGGGGTATGGCTCGCTAATCGTGCGTGGCAACCTCACGCCTTCGCAGCATACAGCTACCTCTTCCTGAGAGGGAATAACCTACTGTGATAGAGCTTTCTTCCAAAACTCCGAGAGATCATAGATAGGCTCTTCCCCTGAGGGGAGACGTAGCGTGACCCGTTGAGCGTCCAGAAACACGGGATCAGTGATATACTCGTTTTCTTCAATATCTGAGGTCTTTGTTTCCTGAAAATAGAAGCCGCGTAGCGTGTAATCTGGTGGATGATAGTCAGCAGGCATAGTCGCAAAGAGAGGAAGTTCTCCAAGCAGGTATGTGCGGTCAAAAACCAGGAGGCCACCAAGCTTTTTCCGTGTGCCTACTTTAGCTAGTTTCCGGTCATAGGCTACATCCTTATCAATCCACCATTCGAGATTATCCTGATAGGCGCAGACCCAAAAACAGTGCTCTGGATGAAAAGCCACGCGTGTAGAGTGATTTGTTTGACTATTGAAGTATCTATATTGTGCAAGATGCGTCACGCTATGGTCTTGAATTGAGATGAACTCAAAACCAAATTCACCTTGATCAGTCCATTTGCACACGGCAAAGTCGTTCGTCGGAGCAATGAACAGATCAAACCAATAACCAAACGGAAAATATAGACTGCATTGCTGTAAGAGATGACCTTGCGGCCAGGAGTACAGAGTAAAGAAAAATTCATCGGAAGAGAGGGAGCATTGAAGAGCGGCGAGTTGTGTTCCGTACTGCAACTAGGCAAGGGCAGAGGCATCTTCGCGCGACCAAACTAGGCGTTTGGTTTCGGCATTCCAGATCGCGGCTGGAAAGACATCCATTGCTACTTGCATTGCGAGATGTTTGCCATAAGGATGACGATCGAGCAAAAGATGAGGTTTATGGCCCTCGAATGCTTCAAAAGCAGTAAAATCAAACATGAAACAGCTAGCCCCTTTGTGTTTATAGAGCTATTTCTTGCTATAGAGGCGTGCTATCTGCAAATTATGAAAAAGAGCTTTTCCTTCATCAAGATACATTTTCTGATTTCTTCTCGCGCGATGTTACTTACCCAGCCCATATTCAGCGAGCACTTCTCTGAGTGTGACATCGTGTTGGCTATACCAGGGAGCAAGCCTGGCGAGCACACGGCTCTTCAGGGCGGCAAGAATTTCTATCACATCTACCTGGATGGTCGTCCAATCATCTAGATGGCGCGCCAAAAACAGCTCGGTTGGTCTATTATAGTCATATCTGGCGAGGCTGATGATCGCGCCGCGCCGATGTTCCTCCCCAATCTTGCCTTCCTGGACCTGAACGCTCGGTGAGAGGGCCACCCATCGTAAGAACTCACGCCCCACCGATGTGGTTCCCAACGCTTCAAGCACCTGCTCTAGTTCGTCACATTCCGAGCCTGACCTACCATCTATCTCGTCAAAAGCATCCCACCATTGCCCCGCTCTATAGAGAGCATTTCGCTGGTGCTCCGTATTCAGCACGTGCTCTCGCGGAAGAAAAGAATACCAGACAGCATACACAGGCGGAATATCTTTGTCAGCAAGTTTATGATACAAATAGCGCAAGTAGTGAATCTTTTCCTCAAGGGGCAGATCTCTCAACAGAACAACCACTTCATCCGTCTTACCTTTTTTTATCAGGTCTGCTAGAGATTGCAGCAATACTGCTGAGAGCAGTGGCGACGTTAGCATTGTTCACCTCCTCACGTGGACGCTGTCACGGCTCATCACCAGACCCAAATCCTTTGTAGTCAAAATTGTAGCAAACCTTGGGTTAAAAATGTTAACTCTTCAGAGGAAAGAGAAGGGAGTGATCTCCTCTTGGCAGATACAAGACCGAAAAATCCTCCCCATTGAAAACATGTTCTCAAATAATATTTCTCGATATCTGCC
>DAICZM010000635.1 GCA_027311145.1 Ktedonobacterales bacterium | reverse complement strand
CAGGAGAAACAAATCGTGAATCTATATGAACATCTCGTTGTTGTGCGCGGACGTCTAGAGCATATTGGCGCACATGATGATAGCATGGACCTTGTAGAGAGTCTTATTAAGCGTGCTGAACCGGCGCGCAATGATAGAACCAGCGCGACGCAAATTTCTGTTTTGCGCCATATGATGCGTATGCGTGAAGTGATTGACAACTACAACATCTACAATGATTTGCAGGAGCTTGCTAGTGAGCGCGACGAAAACGAAGTAGCGGCTCGCGAAGATTCAGCTCCTCCTGCCTATGTAGATAGTGAACGTCACCCACGTCCTAAATCGTATTATAAGCAAAAAAAGGAGAAAGAAAATAAGAAGGGCTAATCAATGGATATGCACGATTAGCCCTTCTGCTTTTTGTCTTTTTGAAAGTGGTACATACAGGTGTAGGAAAGCCGTTTACCTGTATGTACGGGTCTCTTAACCTCTGCCCGTCGCGACGCTTGCCATGCCAAAACACTTGACATTTGCCAGACTATCGAGTATACTACTGCTTGTCAACGGTCACAAGCGGGTTTGATGTAGCGGTAACATGCAACTTTCCCAAAGTTGATACCACGGGTTCGAATCCCGTAACCCGCTCCACGAAAACAGCCTATCTTTCTGAAGAGATAGGCTGTTTTGTGTTGTGTGCGTGTTGCCCTACGCGCTCTTTCGGTGTAATTTCTGCTGCATGGCACGCATATCCCGTGCGACTGTTTTCAAGCCAAACAGACTGATAATGCCAGCCAGTAGAAGACAAGATGGAGCGGTTATAAGAAGTGCGAAGCCGAGTCCGCCGCTGCTATGGTCTGCGATCAAGCCAACAATGGTCGGGGATGATGCATCCCCAAAGAGATGCGCGAGTAGCAAGACAACGCCAATTGCAGTTGCGCGTGCATCAGGTGCAATAATATCTTGAATGACGGCATTCAGAGGTCCCAAGCACAGACTCAAGGTGATGATCGCGAAAAAGAAGACAATAATGAAGGGGAGCAGTGAATGGATCAGCAGCGCAATTAGCGTAAGAGGTGCGCCCAGGAGAAACGCAATGGTCGAGACAAGGAGGCGTCCTTCGGGACGACGGCGTTGCAGGGCATCGGCTCCCCAGCCCCCAATCAGTGTTCCAATCAAACTTCCACCCGCCAGAACCGCTCCTGAGACGATGCCTGCGCTGCCAATCGAGAGATTGAAGGCACGTACAAGATACGTTGGTATCCAGACAGATGCGCTGCCAATCGTGAAGAAGCTGAAAATGAAGGCTGCGAGCAGAATCCAGTAGGTCGGGATTTTGATGAGTTGCTGTAGAATGGTCCAGAAATCACTCCCGATACTGCCATGTACCGCCGTCGCAGTTGTGTTTTCAGCTCCATCCTCTTCATCATAGACGCCACGCAGTGGCTCTTTTGCGCGCCAGACCAGAACGGTGACGATGAGACCGGGAATGCCGACCATATAAAATGCCCAGCGCCATCCGAAATGTTGCGCGACAATGCCACCTAACGTGAGGCCAAGAGCTGTGCCAATCAGATTGCCAATTGACCAGAGTGAAAGCACGCGCCCACGCAACTCTTTTGGGAAATAATCGCCTAGCAGTGAGAGGGCTGCTGGTGCATAGCCTGCTTCGCCAATGCCAAGCACAGAGCGTGCTGCAAAAAGCTGAAGAAAGTTTTGTGTAATGCCTGCGAGTGTTGTGGCGATGCTCCAAATGCCCACGCAGAGTGCGACAATGTTTTTGCGGACACTGCGGTCGGCCCATACACCCAGAGGCAGTGTTGCGATGGCATAGATCAAAAGAAATGAGGAAGCAAGTAATCCCAGATCGGTATTATTGAGTCCCAAGTCAGTCTGTATTTTTGGTAGTACGGCTGAGAGGACAGAACGATCAGCATAATTAAGAACATTAATGCTCAACAGAACAATAAAGGCAAAGCGAGCCTGGCCTCCAGTAACACGCTTGCTTGTTTGCTGCTCTGCTGGTGGTTGGGTTGTCGTCGCCATCTTGTGCGATTTCCCTTCTTGGTGAGTTCTCTGTTGCCTATGGTCACAGTACAACGGGTATACTAGAGAGGAAAAGACCTCTCCTTGTAACCATTGTACGCTTGGAGAGAAGAGTCGGTTGCAGTGTTTAGAACGAGGTACTATCGCCTTCGACGGTGCTGTTGGTTGCATGCCCTTCACAAAGAAGGGCATGCAACCAACGACAT
>DAICZM010000634.1 GCA_027311145.1 Ktedonobacterales bacterium | reverse complement strand
ATAATAGCTAAGCCAATACGATTGTTTGATCAAGTGCAACGTGGCGGCAATTGTACATTGCAGTTATTTCATCAATCAATATAAGGAAGGTACAGAACCGTGCCGTGGTGTAGATTTTTCGTTCCCAAAATTGCTTCCCCAGACGTGAACGCGCACGACCCGCGTATCAACGAACATATCATGTACGCCAAATGCGTCAAAGGGCATGTCTTACGCTCAGCTGATGACTGGATTCTCTGCGAAAACTTGCCTGAACCCAACCAAAAATGCTGGCAAGAGGGAGGCGATACCATATTTTCGCTCAACGTGCGTAAGCGCAACGAGCAACAAAACACACAAGCCGAGACAAGCAATCCAGCATCTATAGAACCCATACCACAAAGCCAGACCGCGACACGCACAAGCAAAGCTTAATCGAGGCAACATGAGTACACCAGCTGCGCGCTTCTCTCTGCTTCCTAGTATGGAACTCAGATCATCGGTTCATCATACGTTGCTCCAGTGGTATGCCCAGGAACAGCGTGACCTGCCCTGGCGCACCACACACGACCCATATGCGATCCTGGTCTCTGAGATCATGTTGCAACAAACCCAGGTAGAGCGCGTATTGCCAAAATACCAGCAATTCCTTACCGCGTTCCCTACTCTAGCCGAGCTGGCCAACGCTCCTACTGCCGCAGTTATTGCTGTCTGGGTTCCGCTTGGCTATAATACCCGTGCAGTACGCCTGCAAGCGATTGCCCGTCAGGTCATCGCTGCCTACGACGGACGCATCCCTGACACTATCGAAGAATTACTCAAGCTCAAAGGCATTGGACGTTATACGGCAGGAGCCATCGCTTGCTTTGCATACCGCAAGCAAGTGGCGACCGTCGATACCAATATCCGACGGGTCTTGCATCGTGTCTTTCTCGGTTTGGAACAGCCCGCACCGTTGGCAAATGACGCGCAGATGCTATCCCTGGCAGAAGAGGTGCTACCACCCGATGCAGCCTATGACTGGAACCAAGCACTGATGGATTTGGGAGCAACTATTTGTATCAGCAAGACACCCCATTGTTCCGCTTGCCCGTTACAGACGACATGTCGCGCCTACTATGAGATGAGCCAGCACAGTCTCTTTCCATCAGGTACGGTATTGCGCCAACTACGCAAAGTCGCAGAGAAGAAGAGTAGCTATCAGAGCCAGCCCTTCACCGGCAGCAATCGCTATTTTCGTGGACGGGCTGTGGCGGCCCTGCGCTCGCTACCTGCCACGCAACGCCTCTCTCTGGACGCATTGGGAGAACAGCTCAAACCAGCATTCAGCATAGCCGACATGCCCTGGCTGCAACAACTTGTTAATGGCCTGGTCAAAGATGGTCTGCTTGACTACACAGAGGAAGGTGTACGCTTGCCCTAATGTGGATGCGATCAAACGGTTCCACAGCAGATATGATACATTATAGTAGTTATTTTCTCAACGCGCTCGTTCTCATTCTCTATGGAGGACTTCGACATTGCAACTGAACAGTTTGAATGATATTACAACCACATACCGCCATATCTTTCTCTCACCGCATCTGGATGATGCCGTCTACTCGTGCGGAGGGACACTTGGGGTACAGGTCAGTTGTGGCCTACGCCCACTGGTTATCACTGTTTTCGCGGGTTCTCCGCCAGCCGACACACAACTTAGCCCACTGGCCCGCGAGATACAACGCAGCATGGGGGCTGGCTCACAACCACCGGCACAACTGGTCGCCGGACGCCACCAAGAAGATAGTGCAGCTCTGGATTACCTCCAGGCCGATTATCTTTGGCTCGACTACCCTGATGCCATTTATCGTGGAACCCCCGCCTACTATAATAGCCAGAGCGAGCTTATCGGCGGCGAAGTGAATGCGGCAGACCTCTGGATAGACAAACAACTCGCACAAGACTTACTCAACTTGCGCCAACGCCTGCCCGACGCAGTCTGGTATGCCCCACTGGGGGTTGGTCGCCATGTGGACCATCAACTGGTCTCCTCGGCTGCCGATCACCTGGTACAACAGGGCGCAAAGGTCTATTATTATGAAGACTTCCCTTATGTTCTTCAAGAAGGCGCACTGGACGCCCGCTTGGCAGAGCTGGGTGGCGCGTTTGAGCCATCACTCGTCGAAATGTCTGAAATGCTCTCGCTACGCCAGGAAGCAGCAGAACTCTATGCATCACAGATTACCGTCAATTTTAGCGGTAAAGAGGATATGTAT
>DAICZM010000633.1 GCA_027311145.1 Ktedonobacterales bacterium | reverse complement strand
CGATTATTGATACCAATCGTTTCATCTAACGTTCCCCGCACGGTTGCCACCACACGCTCCTGCTGCGCAGCCATCGCAATGAGGTCCGTCAGATAGTATTCGCCCGCCGCATTACGTGGCAGAGTTTGCAAGGCAGACCACAGCCACACGCGCTCAAAGCAGTAAATGCCTGAATTTACTTCCCTAATCTGCTTCTGCTCTTCACTCGCCCGTTTCATCTCAACAATCTCACGTACCTGCCCGCGTGCATCACGCACAATACGCCCAAAATCTGAACTCGACTCGGCATAGGCCGTGAGAAATGTGACCGTCGCTCCCTGTGTAAGGTGTTCTCGCAACACACGCGCCAGCACCTCATTGCTGATGAGCGGCGTATCGCCATAACAAATCAGCACTGTATCAGGCAACGGTTGCAACTCTTCCACGACAGAACGAGCCGCGAGAACTGCATGGCCCGTACCCACCTGCTCGCTCTGCTCAGCATACACACAACGTTCTGCAAACACAGCACGAATCTGCTCGCCCTCATGCCCAATTACAACCACAGGACGATACGTTTTGAGAAGAGGCGAAAAAGAAACAAACGAAGGCGCAAAGGGGATTGTTTCGACCGCGTGCAATACATGCTCCAAGAGCGGAACACCTACTAAGGGATGTAACACTTTTGGCAACTTAGAGCGCATCCGTGTACCCTTGCCTGCTGCAAGCACAACGGTAGCATATGTACTCATAATAAAATCTACAAACCTTTTTCTGCTATTTGGGGATACTGTGGTACAGAGCGATTACTACCCACATTACCAACCAAGAGAAGATGGCTCGGGTGCTAGGATTCGAACCTAGGAATAGCGGATCCAAAGTCCGCCGCCTTACCGCTTGGCCACACCCGAAGAGGTTCTACACTAAAAAACTACAACACCATACGCACGCGCTTGATGCTGTTACGCGCTTGCCATGACACTCACGCACGCATAGTATAATACATCATCGGCAGTGCTTTGTCAATACAACACTTGCCCTTCCCCCTCGCGTTACAACGTTGCAAACACCAAAACTGTTAGCAATGCCCTTGCGTCATATGCTATACTAGAGTCAGCAAATAAAAGCCCACCTTGACGCAGTTGGAGATGCATGTGAAGTACATCAAACAGTATTGTACCTGTCTTTACGTTCACGAAGGCAAGGGACTTCGCTCTTGTTCACGAGAGTCGGCAACCCAGATTCGCTAGCCACTCTCTCCAGAAAACATGGGACGAAGGACTTGGCTCAGCCCTTCGTGAACGTATGGACATGCGCTTCAACAGCATCGCTACGTAACATGGTTATTCCGCATGTTCCTCGCCTGAGCTACTCCACAGAAAACGACGCTACACGAAAACCAGGGCCAGTGGATACTATCTGGTCAATATCCACGCACGGCTACATTCTGTTAATGAGAGGAACTTCGCTCATGTCTACAACGATCAAAACACCTGTCTACTTGTATAATACACTCACCAGACACAAAGACGTATTCATACCCCTTCATGCGCCTCATGTTGGCATCTACGCCTGCGGCCCCACTGTCTACAAAGACATCCATATTGGCAACTTTCGGACCTTTGTGATGACAGACTGGTTACGCCGCATGCTGACATATAACGGCTACGATGTCTATTTGGTCCGCAATATTACCGATGTTGGACATCTGCAAAACGATACCGAAGAAAGTGGCGAAGATAAACTCGAATACGAGGCGCGTATCACAGGGCGTTCTGCAATCAAGATCGCGGACGACTACACCCAACAATATATGCGCGACTCCGCCGAGATGAATATCCTACCACCACATCTCAGCCCGAAAGCAACCGACCATATTCCCGAAATGATTGCCATGACCGAGCAGTTGGTTGAGCGCGGCCTAGCCTACGTGACCAATGGCAATGTCTATTATGATGTGAGCCATTTCCCACGCTATGGCGCACTCTCCGGCAATACGGTCGAACAACTGCGCACCGGTGGACATGGACGCCAGCAGATGGAAATTGCCGACGACAAAGACGCCCCTGAAGATTTCGCTCTCTGGAAACACGGCGAGCCAGAACGACAAATGAACTGGGCAAGCCCCTGGGGCACGGGTTTCCCCGGTTGGCACATCGAATGCTCCGCCATGGCGACAAAATATCTGGGCGAGCAATTCGATATCCACACCGGTGGCATCGACCTCATGTTTCCCCACCACGAGGATGAAATCGCCC
>DAICZM010000632.1 GCA_027311145.1 Ktedonobacterales bacterium | reverse complement strand
GGGTGCAGCGGTTGGCGTTGCCTGGGTGCTAGTGCTGCCATAGCCGCTGCTTGAGCCGGTGGACGTTGAACTTCCACATGCTGCTAGCAGGACCAGAAGTGCTGTCATGCTAATGAATAGATAGAATTGACGTAAAGATCGCATATGGGCGGTACTCCTTTTATAGTGATAAAAGCTACGTAAGATATCCATGTTTCTAAAATAGAATACGTTGCCGGGTTACGAAAGTAGAGAAGACCAGAAGTGCCAGATTGCCCCAAAGCCCGTCTGTATCTCCGTTTATCGTTATATGTTAAGTCATCTTACTGTGTTTTATAGGATGAGTAGCGTATGGAAGTTAGGTGAGAAGCTTTCTTGCTCATCAGAAGATGGCAGTCCTTGTATTGTAGTGTGTTTTTGTAATATTGGAGAATTGCATGCAACGTAGTTTTGTACACAAAATTCTTCTGGCCGCCGTCGTCGTGGTTGTCATCGGCGTGGGAGCTCTTAGCGTGACGCTGATTGCGCGGGCGACGCCCGATCAGCGTGTGCTTCTGCCGGGTCAGACGGTTCCCCTGGTCAGTCACGCTCGCTTTGTAGGGGCGGCGAATGGGCAACAGCAGCTCAATCTTTCTATTGGGTTGCAACTGCGCAACCAACAGGAATTGGCGGGATTGTTGGCAAGTATGTATAATCCTCGCTCCTCTCTCTATCATCACTTTCTTACGCCACAACAATTTGCTGTCGGTTTTGGCCCAACTGCTGATCAGCAACAGCAGGTGATTACCTTTTTACGTAGTCAAGGTATTGCAGTGAGCCATATCTCATCCAATGGAACATTGCTTGATGCCTCAACGGATGTTGCACATGTAGAAGCGGCCTTTAATGTCCAGATCAATAATTATCAAGCGGGGACGCGCCATTTTTATGCGAATGCCAGTGCGCCAACGCTACCCGCATCGCTGTCATCTCTGATTACCTCAATTGGTGGTATGGATAACAGCATGCAATTACATCCGCTTTACCATCTTGCAGCACAGGTGGGCAAGGCGGGGAGTAATGGGCGAAAAACGGTCCTCAAGCCGCTGGCTGGCTATGGTCCGCCAGACCTGCTGGGAGCATATGATGGAACGGCATTGCATCAGGCGGGCGTTCTTGGTGCGAACCAGACAGTTGCGGTATTTGAGCTGGATGGCTATCAACAGAGTGATATTACGCAATATCTGCAAAGTAATAACCTGGGCAATCCCAGTATCAGCAATGTGCTTGTTGATGGTTTTAATGGTTCAGCAGGGGCAGGCGCCATTGAGGTGGAACTGGACATCGAGGTTGTGGCGGCCATGGCTCCCAGCGCGAATCAAATTGTCTATGAGGGACCAAACAGTACGCAGGGTGTCAACGACACCTATAACAAGATTGTGACGGACAACAAAGCACAGATCACCACGATCAGTTGGGGTGAGTGCGAGTCGCAATCCGGTGCAGCGGAACTTCAGACGCTTGATGGTATCTTCAAGCAAGGGGCGGCCCAGGGTATCGCCATGTTCGCGGCGGCAGGCGACTCTGGTGCCTATGATTGCAATGATAGCAACCTGGCTGTTGACTCGCCAGCAGGTGATCCCTATATCACGGGGGTGGGTGGAACAAACCTGCAAAGTAGCGGTGGTGTCTATGGTAGCGAATCGGTCTGGAGCAATCCAACAGATACGCAACGCAGTCCGAAAGGTTCGGGCGGTGGTGGTGGCATTAGTAGTACATTTGCGCAACCCACATGGCAGGTTGGCCCTGGCGTCAAGAACCAGTATAGCAATGGTAACCGTGAAGTTCCAGATGTCTCAGCGGACGCGGACCCGCAGACGGGCTATGCTGTCTATTGTACGGTTTCAGCGGCAGGTTGCCCGCCATCGGGCAATATCGTGGTTGGTGGGACGAGTGCGGCAGCCCCTCTCTGGGCAGGTAGCAGTGCGCTGATTAACGAATACCTGCAAAAACAAGGCAAGTCGCGCATGGGTTTTGCCAATCCTTTGCTCTATGGCCTGGCAAATTCGCAGCAGCCCTATGCACCATTCCACGATGTCACGAGTGGCAATAACCTATATTATCCCGCGACTTCAGGGTACGATGAGGCTAGCGGAATTGGCACGCCAGATATCTATAATATTGCACGTGATTTGGCTGGTGGTACGGTTCCCGTTCCTACCCCATCGCCAACGCCAGTAAGCTCGCCGACCCCAACACCTGCACCGACCAACACGCCGACG
>DAICZM010000631.1 GCA_027311145.1 Ktedonobacterales bacterium | reverse complement strand
CGAGCGGCTTGCCTACCTGGGAAAACTATAAACGTAGCCCTTGCAATTCAGTGGGTTGCTGGCATGAACACTAACAACCCAATCAAGCTGAATAAAAAGTCCATGCAGATATTTAACTTTTCTCCAGATGCATCAACTGACGCAGTTAGGAGGATGGAGAATGAAGGCTTAATTAAAGTGCAAAGACTTCCAGGGCAGCGGCCATGGATTGAGGTCGTTTCAACCTGTGGAAAATAGTGTGATGCCACTGATATCCAACGAAATTTGGTTATAACCACCGATATATTTTATGAGCAAGCTATATTTCAATGAGCGCCGAGGGTTAAACCGGCAACAGGCAATTGACTACCTTGGCATAAAGGGAAGTCATTTTGATAAAGAGGTACGTCCCCTTTTGAGTGGCATCAAAATGGGCACATCCATGATTTTCGACAGGATTGAACTTGACACAGTATTTGATGAGTTTAAGCTGGCCGCTGGGGATGTGGGGCCACAAGAGAAAGGAATAGCATCATGGCCAAAAGAACCCCAGGTATCACTGAAACAAAAGACGGGCGCTGGAGAATTGACAAGACCTACCAAGGCTCTCGACTTCAAGGACGCTTTGAAACGTATCAAGCAGCGGAAGCATGGTTGCTAACTGAGATTGAAGAACGACGTCAGGCTGAATTTCGAAGGCCTCACTATAAGTTTGAACCAATAGCAGCCAAGTATCTGCTGGAAAACGAAGAGAAGCTTTCCATTGCAACTGAGGCTGTACTGCTCGAAGCTATCATGCCTTTTATAGGGCATCTTAACCTAGAGCAAATACACGACGACACCTTGCAACCCTTCATTCAGGCACGCAAGGCAAGTTGCAGAAAAAACAAAACAATCAATGCCTCTATGGCTGTCGTGCGACACATCTTGAATCTTGCTGCAAGAAAATGGCGCGACGACAAGGGCCGCACACTGCTGGAAACATCACCGTTGATTGCAATGTTGCCACTGGATGATGCACGCAAACCTCGTCCTATCAGTTGGGCAGAGCAGCGAAAGTTGCTACCTTTGTTACCTGCTCATCTGCAACGCATGGCTTTGTTCGATTTGAACACGGGTGCTAGAGATGATGTGGTGTGCAATCTGCGCTGGGAATGGGAAGTGTATCTAGAGGATATCGAATGCAGCGTATTTATTGTCCCCCCCCGCTATGTCAAAGGCCGTAAAGGCTGGCGACCGCTGATATGCAATCGAGTTGCACAATCGATTATCGAGGAGCAGCGAGGTGAACATCCAGAATTTGTTTTCACGTACCAACGCGGCAAGCTTCATGTACCGCATGCAGTGGAGACGATGAACAACAATGGGTGGCAGAGAGCGAGGAAGTTGGTGGGCTTATCGGATGTTCGTGTGCATGATTTACGACATACAGTAGGCATGAGGTTACGTGAAGCGGGTGTTCGAGAGGAAACTATCTCCGACATACTGTGGCACAGCCGAGGAACAATGACAGCCCATTACAGCGTGGCACAGGTAAGAGAGTTGCTTGATGCTTTAAATCTGATTACCGATGAAAGCAAACGAGCAAACGCGAATCTGGAAATGCTGTTCAGGGAAAAAGCTGAGTCCCTTCAAAGTTCCTTCGAAAGAAAAACGGGCTAGACCATTTACGATCTAACCCGTTGATATTCATGGTAGGCACGAGCAGACTCGAACTGCTGACCTCTTGGATGTCGACCAAGCGCTCTAACCAACTGAGCTACGCGCCTAAAAGGACGCGCATTGTATCCGAACTTCAGTTCGCCTCAAACAAGAAAATGCACTAAAAAATACGGGAGGTTTTACTGGCTCAATAGCTGCCCGAAGCGAGATTGTCGAAGCGCGTGTACTCGCCCCGGAACGCCAGTGCCACCGTACCTATCGGGCCGTTACGCTGCTTGCCGATGATGATCTCGGCCTTGCCTTTGTCGGCCGAATCGGAGTTGTAAACTTCGTCGCGATAAATAAACAAGATCAGATCAGCATCCTGCTCGATCGCGCCCGACTCGCGCAAATCGGACATGATAGGACGCTTGTTCGGGCGTTGTTCCAGACTACGGTTGAGCTGCGACAAGGCGATCACCGGCACCTGCAATTCTTTGGCCAGAGATTTTAAGGAACGGGATATCTCGGATATTTCGGTGGCGCGATTCTCGCTGGCCTTGCCCGCATTGGAACTCATCAACTGGATATAGTCGAGGACGATCAAACTCAAGCCGCCGTAGGTA
>DAICZM010000630.1 GCA_027311145.1 Ktedonobacterales bacterium | reverse complement strand
TCGCGTCCGCGCTCCCACACCGCTCGTGTTCACCTTCCTCTGGCACGGTGGGTGCATAATGGCAGACTTGCTGCTTGGCCACGACGGACGCGATAAATCGGTCCCTACGGCTCTGTCAAATGTCATCCGACACGGTGGTCGCCCGTCGTGCCCCACATACGCCGGATGCCCCTTTTCGAGAATAAACCTTCACATGTAAGTACCAAGAGGGCCGCTCTGTACCGATCAAACAACAATATCAACCCCTTGCTATGATATGTTATTCTATAGTTGAGCGAAGGCTTATACTGCCTCTATTACAAAGAGCAAGGGGTATTGAATGATACGGGATTACATAGGCGAGCGATTTGGAGACTATGTCTTAGTCGAACGCATAGGCGATGGGGGCTTCGCCAGCGTCTACAAAGGCCAGCATGTGCGCAACAAAACGCCTGCAGCCGTGAAGATACTCAAACAGCAACAGGTAAAGGACTTCATCAACGAGGTGCGGCGCACCGTCCTTTTGCAGCATCCCAACATCATCAAAATTCTCGATTTCGGCATCCGCGAAAGCGACAATGTTGCCTTTATCACCATGGCCTACGCGCCCAATGGCTCCCTGCGCGAAAAATATCCATACCCTCCAGGCACGCGTCTTCCACTCACAACAGTCATGCTCTATGTTCAACAAGTAGCTTCAGCCTTACAGTATGCTCACGAGCAGGGCGTCATTCATCGCGATATCAAACCGCATAACTTGCTACTCGATGCTAATAATACAGTACTCCTGAGTGACTTCGGTATTGCTTCTGGTGCTGCGACCTCGACGTTCACTCCAGCAGAGGGCGAACAGGGTGTGAAGATTGCAGCAGGCACCTGGGCGTATATGGCCCCAGAACAGTTTCAGGCTCGCCCCGCCAGTCCTGCCAGCGACCAATACGCCTTTGCCCTTGTCGTCTATGAATGGCTCTGTGGCGAACCAGCCTTTGTTGTGTCTGATAGCCGCTTGTGGTCACACGTTCATCAACATGTTCCGCCGCCCGCGTTGCGCGAGAAAAATCCCTCTTTGCCCATTGCCGTTGAACAGGTCGTGCTGAAAGCTCTTGCCAAACAGCCCGCAGAGCGTTTCGCCAGCGTGAGCGCGTTCGCCACGGCGTTTGTCAACGCGGCACAGACAGGGAGAAACCCGCATGGGCCAATCATAAACCAGCCAAATGTAAAGCAAAAAGAGCCCGAACCAACAAAGCCAATAGTTAACGAACCCAACCCAAAACAACCGACCCCTACTCCCAGGCCACTACCAAAAGCATCTGACCCACCAGTAAAAAATATTGATGCCCTGTATGAAGAGTGTCTTAGAGCACAGGGGCGAGGAGAAGTGAAAAAAGCCTTTCAGGGTTGCCAACAAATTGTCTCTTCTCGCCATGCTTCCGCAAATCAGACTGAAATGGCTCGAAATAAACTACAGGAGTTGCGTCCAGCCTATGTCGCTCTACTTACCAGTGAAGCAAAAGGTCATGCGCAGGCCGGACGCTGGCAGGATACAGAAACTATCTTGGGCGAATTGCAGCAGCTTCAGCCACTACCATCGGCACAAGAGTTACAAGAGATCCGCATACCATATGTTGCAAAACACGTAGAAGAAGCAAATAGCCATATTAAAGCTGGACGCTGGCGTGATACAGAAGCCATCTTTACTAAATTGCAACAACTTCAGCCCCAGCTATCGGCAAAAGAGCTACAAGCGATCCACAAACCATACATCGCGAAACGCATAGAAGAAGCGAGCAAGTACTGCGACTCAGGAAATTGGGCTGCTGAAAAAAAGGTATGGCAAGAACTGCGACGCTTCGGGCCAACCGAACAAGAATTACGAGGTCAGCCAATCTTCATCCCCTCGACAGGCCGCTTTACAGGCGAACGCGAAACAAAAACCGAGCGCATAGAGAGACGCATCGCCATTGCCAGCCAGAACGAAGAGCAGAGACCGCTCTATCAGCGCGCAATCCAGGCACTGAGACGCGGGGAGAAAGTAGTAGCCAAAGACTACCTGCAAAACCTCTGGCGTCTTGCCCCCTATTATGGTGATCCTGAGCATATTGCCCACGAAATCGGTCTCACCAGTCCCCCCAACTGTGAGGAAAGCTGTCAACGCCTACAGAAGATGCTGTATAGAAATGCTATCCTGGCAATAGTACTAGGCATAGCAGGTTGTATTTTGACATTCTTCCTCAGCGCCGGGAATCAGTATGAAATCTATCTTCTGGCAATAGTGGCAATAGTACCACTAG
>DAICZM010000062.1 GCA_027311145.1 Ktedonobacterales bacterium | reverse complement strand
GGTCCTATTTCATGTTGTTAGCAGATGTACAACACGTCCAAGCGCGCTCTCTGTGCTTTCCAGCAACGTCTCGCCCAAACCAGGATGGGCATAGAGAATCTCGCTGAGATCGGTCAGCGTTGCTCCCATCTCAATGGCGAGCGCGGCCTGCCCAATCAGATCACCAGCACGTGGGCCAACGAGCGTGACACCGAGCAAAGCATCATTGCTTGCGTCAGCAACAACCAGAGCAACGCCACTCTCGGTTGCCAGCGTCAGGGCACGCCCGTTGGCTGCGAGCGGGAAACGGCCCGTTTTGACCGTATAACCCGCTCGCATTGCCGCGTCCATCGCATAACCAACGGTCGCCAGTTCTGGCGTCGTGTGAACAACCAGCGGAACCACGAGAGGCGCAAACTGCACGCGCTGCCCACCTATCACATCGGCAGCAACCTTGCCTTGCTTAATAGCAACGCTTGCTAATGCTCTCCCACCCGTACAATCACCAACGGCATAAATAGAAGGTATATTACTCTGTTGCATTGTATTGACCGCAATACCACCCTGCTCATTCAATTTGAGGCTCACAGCGTCTAGATGCAAACCCTGCACATTTGGACGCACACCCGCAGCAATCACCAACGGACGCTCGCCGATGCTGGCAAGCGTGGCTTTTGTCGTGATCTGGATACCAAGTTTGCGCAAACCGGCCTGCACGAGCCGCACGGCAGCGGCGTCAATACCTGTCAGCAACATCTCATCGGGCACGGCCAGACGAACTTTGACGCCCAGACGCGCATAGAGCGTGGCCAGTTCAAGGGCGATATAGTCATTCCCATAAATGACGAGAGAGGCAGGCAATGTGGATAGAGCAAGAGCCTGCTCAGGTGTGAAAACCGTTGTCCCATCATAGGGCAGTGCGGGCACAGCAGTAGCAGTGGCTCCCGTCGCAATCACACATTGCTCGAACTTGAAACGATGTGAGCCATGTTCACCCTCGACGCGCACCTCTTGCGTGTTCATAAACCAGCCCGTGCCAGTGACGTACTCAATCTTATTGCCAGCAACGAGACGGCGCACGCCCTCTGAAAGACGCTCGACCACGCTCTGTTTCCACGCCTGCATGCTGGTCCAGTCGAAAGAAACCGCCTCCGCGTGAATGCCTAGAGTGGCAAGCTCTTCAGAACGGGTTTGTGCATAGCGTTCAGTCGAGGAGAGCAGAGCTTTGAGCGGGATGCAGCCGCGATTGAGGCACGTACCGCCTGCTGGTCCGGGTTCTACTAGCGTGACATGCCTGCCCTGTTGCGCGGCGCGAATTGCCGCCACATAGCCCCCTGGTCCCGCACCCAAGACTAACACATCAACTGCGGTTGTGACATCACCTACGACCATACTATCGCCTGCTTTCTAGAGAGGTTCTTGTAGTGACTCAAATAATAAAAAGAGCCGCTATCCCCCTTGAGCATAGCGGCTCGCATGTGGTTAAACCATATCCAACAATAGACGTTGCGGATGCTCCAGCAGTTCTTTGAAACGAGCGAGAAATTTGCCCGCCTGCGCTCCATCAATCAGGCGATGATCGAATGAAAGCGTGAGGGGTATCATGGTACGCGCAACAAGCGCACCAGAGCGCACAACAGCTTTCTCCTGCAAGCGCCCAATAGCAAGAATGGCCGACTCTGGATAGTTGATGATGGGCACACCACTACTGCCGCCAAAACTGCCAATATTGTTGAGCGTGAAGGTGCTCCCAGCTACCTCGGAAACGGTCAGCGTGCGTTTCTGCGCCCCCTCTACCAGATGCTCAAGCTGTTTGGCAATTTCGATCACCGTGAGCTTATCAGCATTGCGCAACACAGGCACAAGTAGACCTTCAGGAGCATCAGCGGCAATACCGATATGATAGACACGCTTATAAATAATTTCGCGCTTCTCCTCGTCCAGGCTGGCGTTAAAGATGGGAAATTCCTTTAGTACCGGAATAAGCAGTTTGACCAGCAGCGGCATATAGGTCAGGCGCACGCCGCGCTGTTCAGCAACGGGCTTCAAGGCCAGTCGCAACGCTGCCAGTTCCGTGCCATCGGCCTCGTCAAAGGCGACCGCATGGGGAATGGTGCGCCAGGAATGCTCCATACGCTCGGCAATGCGTTTGCGCAGGCCCGTTAATGGCTGACGCTCTTCCAGGGCTGTCGCCTCGACTGCTGCGGGGAGAGATGGCACTTGTGCCTTCTGTAGGTTTTGTGCTATCCCATTCACGTGCGTTGTCTGCGATAGAGCAGATGCTAGCGCAGGAGACGAAGTTTGGCGCGCATAGCTCTCGACATCCTCCATTGTCACGCGCCCACTGGGATGCGAGGCGGGAACCTGTTCCAGATCAATGCCAAGCTCAAAGGCACGTTTGCGCACCGCTGGAGCAGCCAGCACACGCGAACGAGTTGCAGTGCCCCCATTCGCTGCCGCTTTTACGGGAAAAGCAGCGGAGACAAGGTTACTCGCGCTGGCCTGAACAGCAGGCGTGGCACTGGCAGTCTCAAACGTGATCAGCGTCTCGCCCAACTGCGCGACCTTGCCAGCAGGCACAAGAATACTGGCAACCTTACCCGCAACAGGAGCGGGGATCTCGACCACCGCTTTATCTGTTTCAACCTCAACCATCGGCTGATCAAGTTTGATGGTATCGCCCGCTTGGATCAGCCAGCGGCGAATTTCGGCCTCGTGCATCCCTTCTCCCAGGTCGGGTAGCTTAAACTCATTCATGTATGCACTCCTTTACCACCCGTGATCGGTTTACTGACGTCGGTAAAATAATCTTCAGTGATATTTTCTGTATACATTATGACAAAAATGTCTAGTTTGTCTCTGAAACGGATTATGGGAGCATAACCCGTTTCAGGGCATCCAGCACTTTTGCCGCATTGGGCATGTAGTAGTCTTCCTGCCCAGGAACAGGAAAGGGCGTATCGTAGCCCGTGACGCGTGCGACGGGACTGAGCAACGAATAGAGGCATTTTTCGTTGATGATCGCCGTGACTTCCGCACCGATGCCACCAGCACGAGGAGCCTCGTGAACGATGACAGCACGCCCCGTCTTTGTCACCGAATTGACAATCGCCTCCTCGTCAAGCGGCCAGATCGTGCGTAGATCAATCACTTCGGCACTGATACCCGCTGCCTGTTGGGCTTTTTTCGCTGCCTCTAGCGCAACGGGAACCATCGCGCCGTAAGCAATCAGGCTGACATCGCTGCCCTCCTGCACGATATTGGCTTTACCCAGAGGAAGCGTGTAGTGTTCTTCTGGCACTTCCTGCCGGAAAGAGCGATACAGCTTGATATTCTCCAGAAAGACCACCGGCTCAGGGTCAGCCACCGCAGAAGCTAGCAGCCCTTTCGCGTCGTAGGGATTCGAGGGAATTACCACTTTCAGGCCGGGCGTCTGCAAAAATATGCCTTCCAGGCTATCGGAATGCAGTTCGGGTGTGCGCACGCCACCGCCGTAGGGAGCGCGCACGACGAGAGGACAACCTAATGCGCCACCACTGCGGAAACGCATGCGCGCAGCCTGCGAGACCAGTTGATTCATGCATGTATAGAGAAAACCTGCGAATTGTATTTCGGCTATCGGGCGCAAACCATAGACCGCCATGCCTACAGAGCTACCGATAATGGCAGACTCCGAGAGTGGCGTGTCAAAAACACGTTGCTTGCCAAATTTGCGCTGGAGATGCTCGGTGACACGGAAAACGCCACCGTTCGCCCCAATATCCTGACCAAGAATAACTGTACGCGCATCGCGTTCCAATTCCAGAGCCAGTCCCTGATTCAATGCCTCAATCATCGTCATCTGCATGGCTACACGTCCTCCCTCTTATTTATCTTGTTGCGCGAAACGCAGTAGATCAGCCCGCTGCTCTTGCAGACGTGGCGTGAGATTATCGGTCATGTAGTCGAAGAAAGCATCTGGGGCAGGGGCAGGCATCGCCAAACCTTCCTCGCTGGCCCGATTGATCTCATCCTCGACTGAAGCAATGAGCTGCTGATCTTGCTCTTCGCTCAGCAGGTCGCGCTGGAGAAGGAAGCGTTTGAAACGCGCAAGAGGATCTTTGGCGCGCCATGCCTCGACTTCGGCGGCATCACGATAGCGCGTGGGATCGTCGGCGGTAGTGTGTGCCCCCATGCGATAGGTCAGCGTCTCGACCAGCGTCGGGCCATCGCCAGCACGCGCGCGGGCAAGAGCTTTCTGCATGACATCGTAGACAGCGAGGATATCATTGCCATCAACCAGGACTGATGGCACGCCGAAACCCGCTCCACGCGCCGCCAGTGTCGGGGCGGCACTCTGCTGGCTACGAGGCACGCTGATCGCCCAGCCATTATTTTGCACGACCAGCACAACGGGAACCTGAAAGACACCTGCGAAATTCAAGGCCTCGTTGAAATCGCCTTCCGAAGTTGCACCATCACCGCATACGCCCACAGCTACCGACGTATCGCCTTTGATTTTCGCCGCCATGCCCAAGCCGACAGCGTGCAGCATCTGTGTAGCAATCACAATTTGAATGGGCATACAACGAATATCTGGCGGATAGGCAGGCGTGAAACCGCGAAACGAGTAGACCAATGTAGAAATAGGCACACCACGCACGACGAGAGAGGCAATTTCGCGGTATGAGGTAGCAAGCCAATCCTGTGCCTGCATCGGTGCGGCAAGCCCGACCGCGGTGGCCTCTTGTCCAGCCAATGAGCCAAAGGTCGTCGCACGCCCTTGTCGCTGTAATGCGATAATTTTGTTGGAGAGCGTCCGTCCCAAATGCATTGAACGATAGAGTTTGAGCAACTCTTGTGCACTGAGATTAGGCATTGGGCCAACAAGATTTCCTTCTATGTCGAGAAGTTGATAAGCCGTCATACCAGAGTCAACTTGTTGAATGGTCACGCCAGTCTCCTTTTTAAGACACAAAGAGCCAGGGAGCTTCTTTTCTTCTGCGCTCTTCATACGCCGTAATCTCGTCGTCATGCGAGAGCGTCCAGCCGATATTATCCAAACCCTGTAAGAGCATCAGGCGTTTGAAGGGGTCGATCTCAAAGTGGAAGGTGCGCCCATCCAATGTCGAGATGGTCTGCGATCCCAGATCAACAGCGAGCCGATAACCTTTGCGTGACTCGACCTCACTAAAGAGTTCGTTGATAACAGACTGATCGAGCGTGACAGGCAAAATACCGTTGCTGAAGCAGTTGTTGTAAAAAATGTCAGCAAAGCTGGGAGCGATAATGCAGCGAAAACCATATTCGCGGATGGCCCAGGGGGCGTGCTCACGTGAGGAGCCACAGCCAAAGTTATCGCCTGCTAGCAGCACGCTGGCTCCCTGATAGCGTCCCTGATTGAGCACGAAATCGGGATTGGGCGTACCATCGTCGTTATAACGCCAGTTGGCAAAGAGGATATCCGCGAAGCCAGTGCGGCGAATCGTTTTGAGGAAACGTGCGGGTGTGATCTCGTCCGTATTGACGTTGACGCGATCTAAAGGGGCAACCATGCCAATATGTTCAACAAAGGGTTCCATATATTTCTCTCACCTGTAATTCAGTAATAGGGTGATAAGGCGTGATCTCTCACGCCCTATACGTTCCGAATATCGACAAAGTGTCCAGCAATAGCGGCGGCAGCGGCCATAGCGGGACTGACCAGATGGGTGCGCCCACCCCGTCCCTGACGGCCCTCAAAATTGCGGTTGCTGGTTGAGGCACAGCGTTCGCCCTCGGAGAGACGGTCCCCGTTCATAGCGATACACATACTGCATCCTGCCTCGCGCCACTCAAAACCGGCTGCACGGAAGATATCAGCCAGACCCTCTTCCTCGGCCATACGCCGGACCTGCGTGGAGCCTGGCACAACCAGTGCGCGCACACCGGGAGCGACATGTTTGCCCTTCGCATACCGGGCCGCCATGCGCAGATCTTCCAGACGCGAATTTGTGCAAGAACCGATAAATACGGTATCCACCTTGATCTCGGAAATCTTCTGGCCCGCTTGTAATCCCATATATTTCAGCGCGCGTTCATATGACTGCCGTTTCAACGGGTCGCTCTCTTGCGCGGGGTCTGGTACTACACCAGCAACGTCTGTAACCATGCCGGGATTATTTCCCCACGTCACTTGGGGTCCCAGGCCCTCAATATTGACCTCGTGTACGGCATCGAAGGGTGCATCGGCATCACTGGCAAGTTGCTTCCAGTCCGCGACAGCCTGCTCGAACATTTCGCCTTTTGGAGCATACAGACGGCCCTTGACATAGGCAAAAGTTGTCTCATCAGGAGCAACCATACCAGCACGCGCTCCTGCTTCTATCGCCATGTTGCAGAGTGTCATACGGCCTTCCATCGAAAGGGCACGTACTGTCGAGCCGCTAAACTCGATGACGTGGCCCGTACCAACACCCGTCCCGAGTTTGCCGATGACCGCGAGAGCAACATCTTTGGCAGTAACACCGGGAGCCAGTTTGCCCTCAACGCGGATATTCATGGTTTTCGGCTTATTCTGCAAGATACACTGCGTTGCCAGCACGTGTTCAACCTCGCTCGTGCCGATGCCAATCGCAAAAACGCCAAAGGCTCCGTGCGTGGAGGTGTGGGAATCACCGCAGACGACCGTCATGCCAGGGAGCGTAATGCCCTGTTCTGGTCCGATGATATGCACAATACCCTGGCGCGCATCATGCATATCAAAGAAGTAGTTGAGATGGAAATCGCGTGCATTCTGCTCCATCGTTGTGATACACAGGGCACTATCCTTATCGACAACATCAAGCATCTTGCGACCCGCCATGGTAGGAACGTTGTGGTCCAGTACGGCAATAGTAGCAGCTGGACGACGCACCGAACGCTGGGCCAGACGCAAGCCCGCGAACGCTTGCGGCGATGTGACTTCATGGACGAGATGGCGATCAATATATAAAATGGTCGCTTCGCCAGGGATATCACGCACCACATGCTGCTCCCAGATTTTGTCAAACATGGTTTTTGGCATAAAAAGACTCCTAAGTGAAAGATAGATTGTTCCCCTGACCGGAAAGAGAAGACTCTTTCCGGTAAAATGTGTTACTTACTGTTATACCACAGTCTTGGTGGTTACACACTTCGCGATGTAGCGTAAATCCATTTCTTCTAGCTCACGTTTTTTGCCAAGCAGCAATTTGGCCATCTCAAAGGAGCGATTGACCTGCTCTTTTTCCAATTCATAACCCAGTTCGCGCATCTGCGCAACAAGGGCAGCACGCCCGGAGAGTTTGCCAACATGCATACGGCGATGAGCAGCAGTCAGGCCAACCGACTCTGGTGTCATGATCTCATAGGTGCGTGCATCCTTCAAGACACCATCTTGATGAATACCACCACCATGTGCGAAGGCATTGCGCCCGACAACCGACTTTGTCCACTGCGGTTCCATGCCGGAGAGCTTTGCGACAAGTCGACTGGTTGGCACAAGTTTTGTGGTATCGATACAGACATCCAGGCCCATATCTGCCGAACGAGTGCGGATCGCCATCACAACATCCTCGGTCGCAGCATTGCCGGCTCGCTCGCCCAAGCCATTGATGCATGTATCAACCCGCTCTGCCCCATTGCGCAAGCCCTCAAGGGCATTGGCAACGGCCAAGCCCAGATCATCGTGGCAGTGGGCTGAGATGCGAATACGAGGAAACTCGCGCTTAACGTCCGCAACCAGTTGCCCAAATTCCCAGGGGAGTGCAACCCCAACCGTATCGCAGAGCGTCACGAAACGCACGCCCTCTTTCAGCAGGGCCTCACAGACCTCTAGGATAAAATCATGCTCGGTGCGTGTGCTGTCCTCAAGCGCAAAATCTACGTTTTCGGTCAACGTGCGAGCTAGCGCAACAGCGGAGCGCGCCATTTCCAGCACTTCTTCACGTGTTTTGCCGAGCTTGACCTGCCGATGCAGCGGCGAAACGCTGATAAAAGGTTGGATGGCGGAATGATTGGCAATCTTGACAGCATCCCAAGCACAGGCGATATCAGCGGGATGCGCACGTGCAATTGCACAAATTTCCGCGTTTTCGATCTGCGCGGCGATCATGCGCACAGCCTCAAATTCGCCAGGGGATGAGACGGGGAAGCCACAGTCGAGGGTATCAAAACCCATTGCGGCCAGTTCTTGCGCAATCGCAAGTTTCTCTTCAGGAAAGTAATTGACGCCGGGGGTCTGCTCGCCGTCGCGCAGCGTGGTTTCATAAAATTTGATAATACGCGATTCCATTGGTCACTCTGCCTTTCTTCATTGCAATAAGGCTTTAGAAAACATCGACATTGATGCACCAGTGACAACACGAGTAGAACAGACAAGCCACTAATCAAGCCAGCTCATAGGATAAGCACTATCATCATGTTGGTGAGCAGCTACGGTCAATTTAAGTGGATAGAAAGTATCGACCATCACCGCCAGTTCTTCAGTCCGTTCCGCTCCCAGGCTTTTTTCAACGACGCCGGGTTGTGGGCCATGCGGAATGCCACGCGGATGCAGTGTAATGGATGAGCGTTCGATGCCGCGCCGGCTGCCAAAATTACCATTGACATAATAAATCATCTCATCGCTATCAATATTACTGTGGTTATAAGGCACAGCTATAGAGAGAGGATGATAATCGAGTTTGCGCGGCACAAACGAACAAACCACGAAATTCGGTCCCTGGAAGGTCTGATGCACCGGGGGCGGTTGATGGACCCGTCCAGTAATTGGCTCAAAATCGGCAATATTAAAAATCCAGGGGTATTCGTAGCCATCCCAACCAACAACATTGCAGGGATGATAGTCATACCAGTAGCTTGTTACGCGCTCACCAACTTTGAGACGCACCTCAAATTCGCCATGCTCGCTATGGCTTGCCAGTTCTTCGGGACGGCGAAGATCGCGCTCGCAATACGGAGCATGTTCCAGCAATTGGCCGTTTTTGTTGACATAGCGATGAGGTGGCTCAATCGTGCCGCGTGCCTCAATCGTCAGGAAGCGATTTTCGGCACTATCGCTGGCAAGTTGAAAGCGATAGGTCGTGCCACGCGGAATAATGATATAGTCGCCTTCATGATAAGGCAAAAGGCCAAAATTGGTTTCTACAACACCATGCCCATCGTGAATAAAGTAGACCTCATCGCACTCACCGTTGCGATAGAAATAGCTCATCTGCTCATTGGGACGCACCACGCCGAGTGCCACATCCTTATTGAACATCAAAACCTGTCGTCCAAAGATCGGGTCACCACCTTCTAGCAAGGGCTTAGTTTTGAGATGCAGATGACGCTGCACACCCGGGTCCCATTCCTCATAATGCAGATCAGCATATTTCGCGATCTTGGTCACGCGCGTTGGCGGATAGCGATAATAAAGAATAGAATAGTTGCCCGCAAAACCTTCCGTGCCGAAGACTTCCTCCGCGTAGAGCGAGCCATCCGGCTGACGAAATTGTGTATGACGTTTGGGCGGTATCTCACCCAGTCGATGGTAGGCTGGCATGTGCGCTACCTCTCTTTCCTATATAGATTACACGATCTTATTTCTCAATATACCAATGCCGTCAATTTCTAGTTCGATCACATCACCGCGCTGAAACCAGGGATGCACCGCCGTGCCCAATTCCAACAGGCAGCCCGTGCCAACCGTGCCGGAGCCAAGCACATCACCAGGGCGCAGGCGTGCATTGCGCGAGGCCCATGCGATCATTTGCGGAAAGCTATAATAAATCTGCTTGAAGTTACCACGTGAAATCTCTTGTCCATTGACACGTGCCAGCATCGTCATATCGTACCGCTCACTGGCTCCTTCCCCTGTCCGTCGTTCCGCCAATTCATCGGGTGTAACTAAGCAGGGACCAAGTGAAGTGGCGAAATCTTTGCCTTTGCCCGGCCCAAGACTGAGCTTCATGTCTTTGCGCTGAAAATCGCGCGCACTCCAGTCGTTCATAATCGTGTAGCCTGCGATATAGCTTGCTGCCTCTTCTACAGGAATATCCTTGCCAGCGCGTCCAATCACACAGGCAATCTCTAGCTCGATATCCAATTCGTTGCTACCAACGGGATAGGGAACATCCTGCTCATGGCCATAGATTTCGCTCGTGTTGGTAAAGTAAAAAGTGGGGATTTCATACCACTCAGGAAGCATTGCCAGGCCACGCTTTGCGCGCCCACTCTTCACATGCTGCTCAAATGCATAGAAATCGCGCAGAGCAGGCGGTTCTGGCAAGGGAGCCAGCAGCGTAATCTCGCCTACATAGGTAGGTGAAAGTAGCTCACGCGTCTTGCTCTGCCAGTCAGGATCACGCAAGAGTTCTAAGAGCGAGGGATAGGGGAGCGTGCTACAATGCTCCCCTTGCAGCACGGCCGCAGAGGTTACGCCCTCGCTGGTACGAATCGTTGCCAGTCGCATTATAAATTGCCTCGCAATGCCTGTTCGCGCTCCAAAGCTTCGAATAAAGCCTTGAAGTTGCCCTCGCCAAAGCCACGCGCCCCTTTGCGTTCAATCACTTCAAAGAACACTGTCGGGCGACTAACAACGGGTTTAGAGAAGATTTGCAGCAAGTAACCATCCTCATCATGATCTACCAGGATACTCAACTCTTCTAATTGTTTAATATCCTCGGCAATCGGTCCAACACGATCAAGCACATCAGCATAATAGGGAATGGGCGTGCGGAGAAACGTCACGCCGCGCTCTTGCAGATTGCGCACGGTGGTCACGATATCGGTCGTGTTCAAAGCAATATGCTGCACGCCCGGGCCATAATAGAAGTCGAGAAACTCTTCAATCTGAGATTTTCTTTTGCCCGGGGCAGGCTCATTGATAGGCAATTTGATACGCCCGCTGCCATTTTGCATGACTTTGGACATCAAGGCGGAGTATTCGGTGCTGATCGCACGATCATCAAAGTGAATCAGTTGCGTAAAACCCATAATGCGCTCATAGAAACTGACCCACTCGTTCATCTTGCCCAGTTCGACGTTGCCGACAATATGGTCAATCGAAGCAAGACCAGCGGGACGTGCGCGGCGTGGGACGGTGGTTGAGAGGGCACGATAACCAGGGAGAAACGCACCTTTGTAGTTGTGACGTTCAATAAAGGTATGAATAGTATCGCCATAAGTAGCAATCGACGCCAGCTTAACGCTCCCATTGTCATCCTTGAACGCCATTGGCTCCGCGACACCTTGCGCCCCGCGTTTTGTCGCCTCGCGATAGGCTTGTTCGGCATCCTCAACGCGAAATGCGACGACCTTGACACCATCGCCATGCAGTTTGACATGCTCAGCAATAGGACTATTAGGGAGGAGAGCAGAAGTAATCAGCAAGCGCACATTGCCCTGCTCCAGAGCATAGCTGACTTTATCACGGATACCCGTCTCTAAGCCGGCATAAGCAATGGGAGTAAAACCCCAAGCGTTGCTGAAGTAATAGGCGGATTGCATCGCATCGCCAACATAGAATTCGAGGTAGTCAAAATTTTGAATGGGCATGAAGTCTTGTTCGGACATGTGAAACTCCTTTGTTCCATAACATACGCTCCTAGTATGTATATAACATACCATAAAGCCGTTATCAAACCCAAACATAAAACTGATACGTCAATTTTATGTTTGGTGTGTAGACACCATAGAGCAGCCTGTACGCGGCCAAAGGGCTACATATAGCTGGCTCTTCCCAATCCATTGAGCGAATTTCTCAAATATTGCTCAAGTTTTACGCCCCTTACCTTTATAGCTGCTCAGTAGATAGACAGGAATCCTTGAGCATGCTATGATATGTTGGGATTTATACCCCTACAAACGAGTAAAAAGGCACATACGCAGTAGAAAAGTCGTACAGAGAGACGACCCGACGTATACCAGGAGAGGCAGCAGTTGTGGATACGCTCATCGGCACATTTCTTGGTGGCTATAAATTAATACGAGTCATCGGCAGCGGCGGCATGGGAACGGTCTATTTGGCGGAAGATGAGACCATCGGGCAGCAAGTTGCAATTAAAGTGGTACGTACAGATGACGCCGACTATCCTGATGGTTCCAGTATGACACGCGCCGCTGACCGTTTCCGTCAGGAAGCGCGAGCGGTTGTTAGTTTGGATCATTTACATATTCTGCCGCTTTCTCGTTATGGAGAAGAAGAGACAATCGGGGGAAAACGGGCCTATATGGTGATGCAGTATCGCTCAGAAGGCTCGCTCTGGGACTGGATACGGCGGCGCGCTGGCTTGGCATCCAGCGAGTCGCAAGCAATTGCCCCACGCATCCCACCAACATTGCCGATGACATGGCCCATGCGCGTCGAAGAGGCCGGCGAATATCTACGTCAAGCAGCTTCCGCGCTCAACCACGCACACGAACGCGGCATTATTCACCGCGATGTCAAACCGGCTAACTTCCTCATGCGCTTTGATCCTAGCACTACACAGCCAGGCACAATGCATGTTTTTCTGCTGCTCTCCGACTTTGGGCTAGCTAAATTTTCGACCTCGATGTCAGCAACAAGCAGCATCTTCGGCACACCCATTTACATGGCTCCTGAACAGTTTGACGGCACGGCTTTACCTGAAAGCGATCAATATGCGTTAGCGGTAATGATCTATTACTTTTTAGCGGGCCGTCCACCGTTTGAGGGCGATCCACTACAATTGATGCGTCGCCATCTCAGTATGGAACCAGCTCCCATCCGCACACGTGTTCCCACCCTCTCCGACGGTGTTGAACACGTACTAGCACGCGCACTGGCCAAGAAACCACAGCAGCGTTATCCTTCTATGCTCGCCTTTGCCGAGGCATTTACCCAAGGCATGTACGAAGGCGTGCGCAATATCAGCCCATCTATCGCCTTACCACAAACCTTCACACAGCCAGATACACGCAATCGTTTCAGCACCTATCTGCCTGCACAGCAGTCAAGGCCACAGAGTGAACAAAACAAGTCACTCAGCCCGACACCCGGCGCAGCAACGCCAAGCAGTGCCAATCTTAGCAAGCCGCCGCAGGGTAGAGGTATGTCACCCGCTACGCCGGAGCAGCCCCTTGTGCTACCATCGGTTCCATCCGATGCCAATGCAGCATTACCTCCTACAGTCTATCCTATCTCACCCCTACAGCCAACCGATCACCTCACACCTGTACAACATCAAGCCTGGCAAAACTTTGCGGGTGCGGAAACGATGCTCCCCCAGCTTTCACAAGCTCTCCCCTCCTCACTAGAGCAATCGCCCTACCAACTATCGACCGCTTCCTCGCCCATACCAGCCGTGCCGCCGACACCGTTTATACCCCCCATTCAGAGTGAACCGCCCACTGGTCACAAGATACATCGTCGTCGCGCACTTACCTGGATTCTGGGGGGCGCAACCGCCGCCGCGCTTGGCATCGGCACAGGTCTCTACTTCTATATACACCAGTCTCAACAGCCTGCAACTGGCATCCAATACATTTTGAAAGGCCATACCGCCGCAGTAGTCGGCGTCTCATGGTCATCCGACGGCACACAACTCGCCTCGGCTAGCGACGATCACACCGCCCGTCTCTGGGCAATCAGTAATCAGCAAAATACGCTCATTTACAAGGGTCATAACGCTCCTGTCTCTACAATTGCATGGGATCCTACCAGCAGCCAGCTTGCCTCCGGTGGACGTGATGACAGTGTACAACTCTGGAAACCGGATGGGAGCCGCCAACATGCCTTCACCAGACTCGGTGCCCCTGTGAGTGCGCTGGTCTGGGCAAACAATCTGGGCAGTGTGCTGGCAGGAACGCAGGGCACAGGTATCCATGACCTTTTGCTCAGCGGCAGAGAGCTAAAAAATCCAATAGCGCGCCTCGTTGTTCATAGCCTCGCACTCTCACCAGATGGACTCTATCTGGCCATTGGAGATCATACTGGGCAAATCCTCGTCTATCGAACAAGCAATGCACAGCGTATGGCCTTTTACACGCTGCACAGGGGACCTGTCTTGGCACTGGCATGGTCACATAACGGTGCCCTGCTGGCTTCCGGTGGAGTAGACCATCAGGTACACCTGGCAACGCCACTGACAGGAAGAGTGCAAGCCTCGCTCACACATAAAGAAGCAGTGACAGGCCTGGCATGGGAACCAGCCAACGGCCCTCGCCTCGCCACAGTTTCCACAGATGGCAACCTGCGCATCTGGACTCCTGGCAATCAGACCATCGGTACATATGCGGCTCATAGCAGTCTCACCTCTGTTGCTTGGGATACCAACGGAGTTGCCACAGGCGCAACCAATGCCACAATCCTCATTTTTGCTGTATAATAGCATGACACGATCTCATGACACTATCTATTGAGGAGCTTCAATAAAAATGGAAAATAACACCATCAAAAAATGGTCTACCATCCGCGGCTTGCCAGTCGCACTTCCCAGTCAAGGCAGAAACGTAGGCGTCGTCGCCGATTTCTTCTTTGAACCAGGTACAAACGCTGTGGACGCGCTACTCGTACAAACGCCTCTACACGGCATGCGCGCGCTACCTGCGAGCGGCATCAGTACCATTGAAAAAGATAAAGTAACTATTCCTAACGAGCAAATGCTGCTCGTGGCACTACCAGCACTAGCATCAGGCAATGCATTGACCACATACAAAGTCGTAGGTGAAAGTGGCACACAGGTTGGCACTGTCAGCGAAGTCTGGCTTGGCATCACTCCACTCGTCGCCCTGCGTATCGCTGCACTCGATCTGGTCACCGGGCCTGGACAGAGCAACAGTCGTGCCAAAAGGATCGGCGAAGATGAGATACTCCACTATTCACAAGAAACGGTTGTGATCGACGACCAGGATGCACGCCGTCTGCGCTAATAGGCCGATATCTTGCATCCTGGCCCGACAGGGTGACGAGCGATTGTGCCACGTCAAGACCTCTCTCTATTGTTGTCTGCAAAAAACGCTATAGTACTTCTTACCTGATGTATTGAGATACATGAACATACCTCGTATAATTGCACTCGTAAAGCAGAGTGTGACTCATGCAGAGATTGCACTGCTTGCACTCATATGAACGCCTTTCATCTTTCTTTGGATGCGCAAAGCAAAGGGATAGAGGGGGCTGTAGTTCTCCC
>DAICZM010000629.1:1978-2290 GCA_027311145.1 Ktedonobacterales bacterium | reverse complement strand
ATCAGAACGCCACATACACCAATTGTGAAGAGGACCGCACTAATAATAAGATAAGCTGATAATGGCATAGGTTCCCTCCTCTATGCTTTGCGACCAAAGACGAGCGCGCCAAGAATCGAGACGACAATCAGCAAACTCGTGACTTCAAAGGGAAACGAAAATCCGTGGAAGAGGGCGAGACCAAAGGCTTCAATATTGCCCTGCTTTGTGACGGTTTGCGCCAGACTACCACCGCTGGCGTGCGCCGCCGTACTCAGCGCGCTGCCTGTAAAGAGCAGATAGCTTAACGCGCCCACTAGCACGACGCCCAGG
>DAICZM010000629.1:0-1968 GCA_027311145.1 Ktedonobacterales bacterium | reverse complement strand
GCATACGATCACGCGATTCACTATCCGGCGCGTCAGTGGCAAGCATTGTCACCACAAACAAGAAGAGTACCATGATCGCCCCTGCATAGATCAGAATTTGTACCACCGCGATAAACATTGCTCCCAATTGTAGATAGAAAAGTGCCAGAAAGAGCAATGTCAAAATTAAGCTCAGCGCACTGTGTACCGCGCTTTTGAACACGATAACACCGATAGCAGACGCTGTGCTGGCAATGGCCAGCACGAAAAACGAGATTTGTGTCACTAACATAGCATTGATCCCTACAACTTTCTCCGGTCCTCGTCCTGCTCCTCATTCAGCAGCAGCACGCTCCGTTCAGTCTGCATGTTGCCCAGACCAACGGCGGCAGCACTGGCTTGAGAGCCGTCGAACACCTTTTGTGCCTGTGGGACTGGTTGCGCAGCTTCCGATGGTGGTGGGTCGGCCCAGACTTTGTTTGAACCAGTTCTGGCTCCAATCACGTTTTCACCCTCTGCCTCAAGCAACTGCGCCTTATGATAGACCAGTTCCTCCGCGTAGTACGAGGCCAATTTATATTCTTGTTCGAGCGTGATTGCTCCTGTCGGACAAGCCGCCTGACAGTAGCCACAAAAGATGCAGCGCAGCATATTTACATCAAAAACTTTCGCGTAGCGTTCGCCGGGTGAGACACGCTGCTCTTCCGTGTTCTCCTCAGCTTCTATGTAGATGGCGTTCGCAGGACATGCACCCGCACACAGGAAACAACCTACACAGCGTTCCATGCCATTCTCGTAGCGGTGCAACACGTGACGCCCACGAAAACGCGGCGGCAGTTGACGCTCCTCCTCTGGATAGGAAATGGTGGTTGGCTTCTTCCCCATATTCCTGAGGGTTGTCGCCATTCCCTTAATGATGTCAAATGACACGATATACTCCTTATACTATCTCTATACTATCTCTATACTATCTCTTTGTTCTCCACTGATGGCTAAAAATGATGCCTTTGCCCTTTGCCCTTTGTCCTTTGCCCTTTGCTATAATCGATGTAGCAAGATGAATTAGTATGAAACTTGACAGTCTACTATGCTTTGACGACACTCTGCGCTTCCGTCGCGCTGGCCTCTGCCACCGCACGCTCTTCTTCACTAAGAACTGGTTTCGATTTCTCAAATTTCACAAGGCGCACAGATGTGGGTAGAATGACATTTTCTTGCCCAGAGCGTTCGGTGGGGGCCGGTTCAAAGAAACGTGTGCCATCGACAATGCTTTGGCGGCGGAAAAGCATCAGCACCGCAACGATTAAAGCCACACTAATCACAAAGTCCACATACCAAGGCAGACCAAATGCGACGGTAATCGCCGTGATAACTACGTTTAAGACCGCCAGAGGCAGAAGGCCCTGCCAGCCCAGGAGCATCAGACGATCATAGCGGATACGCGGCAACGTGGCACGTACCCAAATGAAGAAGAAAAGAAAGACCGCAACCTTGAGCAGGAAAATGATAATCGCGAAACCCGGGAAGAGTCGCTCCAAGCCAAAAAACGTCCAGCCACCTAGATAGAGCGTTGTGATAACTGAACTGACCGTTATCATATTAATGTACTCAGCCATCTGATAGAGGCTCCAACGTAGCCCGCTATACTCGGTCAAGTAGCCAGCAGTCAACTCTTGTTCAGCTTCTGGCAGATCAAAGGGAGCGCGGTTGACCTCAGCCGTACCCGCGATCAGGTAGATGAAGAAGCCCAGGGGTTGCGCCATAAAGAACCAGATGCCCTGGCTGAGCTGTTGATGCACGATGCCGACCATGCTTAGCGTGCCCGCCCACATCAACGAGCCGCTCAGTGCGAGACCCAGGCTTGTCTCATAGGAGACCATCTGAGCAGCACTGCGCAAGGAACCGAGCAGCGAGTAACGGTTGCCAGAAGCCCATCCACCAAGCACGATACCATAGACCGCCAATGAGGAAACCGAGAGAATCCACAGG
>DAICZM010000628.1 GCA_027311145.1 Ktedonobacterales bacterium | reverse complement strand
CGTAAAAACCTTTCTGTATTGTGCTACTCATATAAACGTACAGAAGTGAGGAAGAGGCACAGAAAGGTAAAAATGCAAAAATGTAAAGGCGACCGCACGGGTTGTCCCATGCAGTCGCCTTTGCCCCATCTGTGATGGGATCGGATCAGGCGTTTTCGATATTTGGCCCACTGGCCTGCGATGGCGTGGCTTCACTCGCTGCTTGAGGAGCAGGCTCGGCGAAATCGCCCTCTTGTGCAGGACGCTTGAAGATGTAATAGGCCGAGTTTGCGGTCAATGGTTGAATACTCACCAGTTCCCACCCTTCGCGGCCCAGGCTATTCATGTAGCGGCGCGCAAACGTGCTGCGCCGTTCATTGCCGATTAAGGTCTCAAGTCCTTCACAGGAGATACGCCCCCGATAATCAATGTAGACAACCTTATAGGCCCATTGTCCCATTTTGTTGCTCCTTTCTTATCTCTACTTGTACACGTATCTATGCGTGTTCCATAGTTCAATTGCTGAATATACAGGTACGATGCGCAAACTGTCTGGAGAGAGACCCGCAACGTCATATCCGATGACGCGGTTCGCGCTGTTCTTTCGCCCGATCTGTTATTCATCATCGCGCCTCGCATGCAGACAATTGAAGATCGGACGTGGATGTGCGCAAACAAAAGCTATGATGTTGGGTTCCACAAACAACACCAAAAACTCTCGCGGGTACTCTGCCCAACAGGTGTTCCTCTGCACAATGGTAAGTATACCCACCTTTGTGCGTGTATGCGCCGCCAGTTTCGCCAGTTTTTCACCCAGAGCAAATCAAGGGGCATACCTGTTCATTTCTACAGGATGTCAGCTAAGTGGTAGGGTAAATGTGAAGGTTGTCCCTTTGGGGCCTTCCGCCTGCTTTTCGTCGATATGTGGCTCCAGGTGCAGTTCACCGCCGTGTGCCTCGATAATCGAGCGAGCGGTATGCAAGCCCAAGCCGACGCCGCGCCTTGTACCCATCGTGGCGGCTGACAGGCGCGAATAGGGTTGGAAAAGTAGGCCGATCTCCGCTGAAGGGATGCTCGTTCCCTGGTTATGCACGCTCACATGAACCTTATCGGGTGTTGTCCAGACCCGCACGGTGATGGTAGTGTGTTCGTCGGAATATTTGATCGCGTTATCTAGTAGATTACCCAGGACCTGCTGAATGCGCTCACTATCAAAATTGCCAATAATCGTTGCCGTTTGTGCATCCATGACTAATGTGTGATAGGGTGCGACAGGCCGCATGAGTTCAACCATCTCGCTTACCACTGTGGCGATATTGCATGTATTGCGGACCAACGTAAATTTACCCGATGTGAGGTTCGAGGAGTCAAGCAGATCGTTCACCAGCCGTGCCAGACGCCGCCCCTGACTGAAAATCACGTTACTGGCGCGCTGAAGAGAGTTAGCGCGCTGCCGCCCATTATCGTGCGTTTTTCCATTCTCACCCGTTTTGCCGTTGGTGCGTATGAGTATCTGAGCATAACTGATGATGGATGTAAGAGGATTACGTAGTTCGTGCGCGATCATCGCAGTAAATTGTTCTTTGCGGGCCAGCTGCTCTTGCAGGGCGAGATTAGTAGTAGTAAGTTCATCGATTTTCTGCTGCAATGCCTGAATAGTCTGCGCGGCATCTGCATTTGAGTCCTGCGATGAGTCTTGTTGTACTTGCATGTAAGTCTTGTCTCCTCTACACCAGGCATCATACACACAACAAGCCGAGCAGGTTGTGTAATGATAGTATACATTGTGGCAAGAGGTCGGTACGAGTGTATGCAAGGATATAGGAATATTGGGGGGTGGTCCTATCTCCGGCGCACCTATAGGTAACTATAGTTGAGTGTTTGGTATCAAGCCCAATTCTTGTAAGCCATCCTGGGCCACCTCGCTAAGTTGTTTGGCGTCGAGCGTGGGATCGGCGTGAGCGATCAAATGACGCAAGCGTTCGGCAATCTCCAGTCGCATATAAAAGTCATCGGTCAAGAGTAATTCACCGACCCCGATCTCGATTTGTCGTCGCTGTATTGCGGCCAGGGCTGATTCTGCCATAGCATCTTCCTCTTCTCTCTGATTGAAGAACGTTACGCTCTTCATGAAACAGCATAGTATGCCATCAAACGCGATGGGCAACCAGCGGCCAACGTGATGGCCAACGTAACAGGTGAGCAACATGACACCCACATGCATGCATGTGGGTGTCATGCAGACATTATGAGTCATCCCCAATTTTTCTGAATCCGCTCCAGATGATTGATGAAAGAAGCAATGGGGAGTGGATCATCTGATG
>DAICZM010000627.1 GCA_027311145.1 Ktedonobacterales bacterium | reverse complement strand
ACGGGCAACCACAAGGGATTGCCCCTACTATACTACAATGCCCGTCATACCCCCCTTGTTTTTATGTCGTTTCTCCTTAAAATGCGGTAAAACATGCATCCGTGTATAGTAGGGGCAATCCCTTGTGGTTGCCCGTCCGTTCACACAACGTTTTGGATGAAGTTTGACAGAGCAGTAGGGGCGTGATTGATCACGCCCTGCCCGTGCGCCAATCCGCCTGGGGAGCCATGTGGGAGACCATGCGAATGGGGACTAGGGCGTGATTGATCACGCCCCTACGTAACCCATGAGATACTCATATTCATTTATTAAACCCGATAATCGGTCCTACGCTTTTTGCAGCAATTCATGCAATTATACAAAGGAGATTACCCGATCAGCCCCTTGCTCACGCACAGTTCGGCATTGAGGATAGAGCCGCCAGCAGCACCGCGAATGGTGTTATGCCCCAGTACGACAAATTTGTAGCTGAGAATAGGGCAGGGGCGCAGTCGGCCAATTGTCGCAGTCATGCCGTTGCCTGCATCGCGATCTCGCAAGGTTTGCGGGCGATCAATTTCACGTCGGTAGAGCAGCGCACGTTCAGGAGCGGTCGGCAGTTTTAATTGTTGCGGCTCCGGCACATAACGCTCCCAGGCTGCGATGATCTCTTCTGGACGCACCGCTCGTTCAAGCTCAACGCTCACGGTCTCTAGATGGCCCTCACGTGTCGCCACACGATTACAGTGCGCACTGACAACGATGGGCGCATCCACAAAGCCATGCCCCTCTTCCCATGTACCGAGCATCTTACGCGCCTCTATCTCCATTTTCTCCTCTTCTCCGCCAATATAGGGAATGACGTTATCGAGGATGTCATATGAAGGCAGACCGGGATAGCCAGCACCCGAAATCGCTTGCATTGTCGTCACCATCACCTTGCGCACACCAAACTGCTGTTGCAATGGCTTGAGGGCCATTACTAACGGCGTGACCGAGCAGTTGGCATTGGTGATAAGACAGCCAGACCAGCCACGCTGTTTGCGCTGCTGTATGAGAGCTGCGCTATGGTCAGCATTGACCTCTGGGATCAACAACGGCACATCAGCAGCCATGCGATAGTTCTTTGCATTGCTGAACACGGCGACGCCTGCCCGTGCAAAGGCCAATTCGACCTCGCCCGCAGCTTCTGCGGGCAGGGCAGAAAAGACAATTTTCACGTTAGGCAACGCGTCGGGCCGACAAGCAAACACAGGCAACTGCGCGACCGCAGCCGGCATCTCGCTGTTGGGTAGACGCCAGCGCGCTGCTTCGTGATAAGGCCGTCCACCATGCTGCTCAGAGGCAGCCAGGGCCACAATCTCAAACCAGGGATGGTCGCGCAACAGGTCGATAAAACGCTGTCCGACCATACCCGTCGCCCCCAGGACTGCGACAGGAATACGTTTCTGCAATGGGGTAATAGACATTAGCGGGCCTCCCGTCTCTTTTCTCTCAGCGTATGAGTATGCCGAACCAGCGGGATCACAGGCGCAATCAGGTCACGATGTAGACTACGCAAGGCGCGCTCGCTATCTTGATCTTCGACAATCAGTGTGATGCCAAGCTCTGAGACCCCCTGTGTGATAAGGGGGATACGCTCACGAGCCAGAGCTGTAATCGCACGCGCCGGACTCATGGGGTCTACCGTAAAACCTGAACCAATACAGGCACAGGCAGCTAAACCGCGCCGACAGCGCACACGCCACTCATTGGCGTCCATATGATGTTGCAAAAGTTCCACAACGCTCTCAGCGGCTTGCTCTTCCACCACAAACGAGAGGTGATGACCGGACGATGAGCAGATCGCGACGGGAGCAGCACCCGCTCGTGCCGCCAGCGCAAAGACATGGCCTGCATTCTCAGGCGCACCAAACAAGTCCGTACTTTCCACCGTAATCAGTGCCAGATGGCGGCGTGTCGTAATTGCCGTTGCCCCACTCGGGACAAGCGTTTCTGGTCCCACCACCGTGCCCCGAATATGCGGGCGGAAGGTATTGCGTACACGCACGGGGATATTCCGCGGAGCGATAGGGATGAGCGTGCGTGGGTGCAACACTTTCGCGCCAAACCAGGAGAGACGCGCCGCCTCAGCATACGAGAGACCAGGCAGCAGGCGCGCATTGGCAACCAGACGTGGGTCAGCGGTCAGCACGCCATCGACATCGGTGTAGATCGATACTTCAGCACAATCCAGAGCTGCGCCAATCACGGTAGCAGAATAGTCTGAGCCATTGCGCCCAAGCGTGGTAACAAAGCCTGTTACCGTGCGCCCGATAAAACCTGCCG
>DAICZM010000626.1 GCA_027311145.1 Ktedonobacterales bacterium | reverse complement strand
TGGGTTGCCATGCCCCAGACGCGCCACTCAGCGGATTAGACATGCCGACAGGTGGGAAAGGTTGAGAGACGGGCGACTGCTGCACAGCCGTCCTAGGCATACCGGTATAGAGTGCATTGAGCGGTGTCTGGCCCGATTGATAGGGCGAGACCGGCACACCACCGTAGTAGTATTGCGATCCCTGCCCAGGTTGAAAATTTTGTGGCAACTGCGGCAATTGCGGCGAATACTGTGGGTGGGGCGTATGACCAACAATTGGCCCAGTAATAGGAGCGCGCACGATAGGCTGTAAATGGGTAGGTTGATCGACAATAGAATTTGGCCCAGTATTTGGCAACACATTGCCTGCTTTATCAGCAGGTGGCACATATTTTCCACTTGATAATAGCCCTCGCCCTTTGCGCTCAGCCAATGGTGATGACCCTTCAGGTGCCGATTCTGATAAAGCGGGTGGAAGGTCTCCTTGTATATACGCAGATATCGTCTCTGGCTGGTGTATACCTTCATGCGCTGCCGACACTAGTGGGGCATCATGGAATAGTTCGGAAGGTTGTATCTGTACAAATTGACGCTTCACCGTAATTGTTCCTACTTCCTGATTTTCTATAGAACAGAACTGCTCGCTCTACCCACGCACACGTACTCACTCAATCCTCATATCGCGCAGGTCTCTTCGCCTATCCCCTTATCCCTTCTCTCAACAACATTTAACGTGAAAACACACAACCGTATATGATTGCGCTCTTGTAGATAGAACGGACAGTTCCAATAATCTTCACGAAACAAGGCTTTTTTCCTATCGGCAAAGATATCTGGCCATTTAATCTCTATTTAGTATGGACTTTACATAATGCTAATGCTAGCTTAACTCTCCACTAACTACAACGTGTTACGTTAACATCAGGATACATAGTCTTGCCCCATGGGCATATCTGCTGCACCGATCTTAACATCTGCCGCACATAAAACTGCGTAACGTCATAGCGTATGAATTGCATCTCACCAGGTAGGAGACTATGCGCATAGCGATTATTACCGAGAACTTTTTGCCAAAACTAGACGGCGTCACGCGCACGCTAGCCCGTCTGCTCGAACACCTGCAAAGCAATGGGCATCAGGCACTCCTGCTTGGCCCAGAAAGCGGGATGGAACACTATGCCGGTGCAGAGGTTGTTGGAACAGCAGGATTGCCTTTACCCTTTTACCCTGAACTTAAATTTAATTTTTTCCGTCCCCTTTTCCTGCGTCGTTTAAGCGAATTTCAACCAGATATCGTGCATCTGGTTGACCCGGTTATTCTGGGTGCAACGGGGCTAGGAGCCGCACGCCTACTCAACATTCCATGCATCTCATCCTACCATACCAACCTTGCGGCCTACTGCGAGCATTTTGGCTTCCCACTCCTCACACAACCGATGTGGCTCTATAATCGTCTTATTCACAGTCAATGCGCACAAACCTTTTGCCCCTCGCCCTCAACAGCGCAAATGTTGCAGGGACAAGGCTTTGAACATCTGCGCATCTGGCCACGTGGCGTGGATACCACACTCTTCAATCCACAGCGTAGAAGTGAGGCATTGCGCCAACAATGGCTAGAACAGGGGCATAGCACACAAACGAGCCAGAAGGCGGTTATCCTCTATGTCGGGCGCGTCTCATGGGAAAAGAATCTGCGTCTGCTCGTGCAGGCCTATCGTGGAATGGACCACGCGCGTTGCCACCTGGTCATTGTGGGCGATGGCCCCGCCAGTGCCGAGATGCAGCAAGAACTCGCAGGCTGTCCCGTGACTTTCACCGGCTATCAGAGCGGTGAAGCTCTCGCCACTGCCTATGCCTCGGCAGACATTTTTGCCTTCCCCTCCGTAACCGAGACTTTCGGCCAGGTCGTCTTAGAAGCGATGGCCTCCGCACTGCCCGTCGTGGGACTCCAGGCCGAGGGGGTATGCGATCTGGTAGAACACGAACAGACAGGACTCTTGCTGATGACGCAGGGATTGGATGGAGAAGAGATAAGCAAACGCTATCAGGCAGCATTAGAGCGTTTGCTCTTGGCAAGCGAAGAACGCAAGCAGTTGGGGCAGCAAGCCTTTGAGGCAGCAAAACTACGCTCCTGGCATGAGGCTATGGAATGTCTTGTGCGTGGTTATCGAGAGGTAGCGGAGGGCGCACATCAACCCGTTGCAGCATGACAGCATTCTCAACAATAAAATACCGCTATTGTCATAGTGTACCAGCAGTTTATAGTGTAGTACTCTGTCAAACGTCATTGCGCACGTTTTTTGTGCCTGGGAGCAGGGCATGATAAATC
>DAICZM010000625.1 GCA_027311145.1 Ktedonobacterales bacterium | reverse complement strand
TGTTGGGGGTGGATGAAGAGGCGGAATTCAGCAAGCGAAGCGTCACACTCCACCGGGGCGACATTTTATTATTTTATACCGACGGCGTTTCCGAAGCCCGCAATGAAAAACGGGAAATTTTGCATCGAAAATGCTTAGCATATTTTCATCAATTTTTGTCAGCTATGGATTAAATTTAGTGCAAAATGAAAATATTACCTTTAGCAAAGTTGTTCTTTTGCATGATGCAGCAATATTTAATGCAAGTTGTTTTTATAATGGAACGGAAGGTTTTTAGATGCGCCAATGGTTTATACAAAAAAATAGCATTCTCTTTCTTATCGCTTGCCTTGCCCTTTGCTCTGTATCGCAGTTTTTCCTTTTACCTGCATATAGAAAATTCATAAATGTAAATGCATCTACTACATCCGCAACCGCAAAATCAAAAGTAATAGTCCCAACACCGCCATCATTGACACAAGTGCCAGAACTATCGCGAAATTGTAATTTGCAACACAGCAGCTTTGAGACTGGTATTGCATTTCCACAATGGAATCCTGATGGTTATGGTAGCAACGATGTACACTGGTTGATGGGTTTACAAGCTATAAATAGCCAGGTCGGAGCCTGTTGGATAGAGATGCCTGTTTTGTTTTACCAACAATCCTTAACCTCAACTACAGTGATTGCTGGTCCTAGCACGCCAACGCTCGCATCTTTTTCATATGGAGTACGGCTTGCTCATGCACTCGGCTACCAAATTTTTGTGACTCCGCTGATTGACGTAGAAGGTACACAATCCTGGTCAGGCTCTATCTACTTCTCAACCTATCAGGAAGAACAACAATGGTTTGAGAGCTACTGGCAAATACTAAAACCTTATGCAACTGTTGCTGCCCAGAATGGTGCAGGACAAATTTCCATTGGTACAGAGTACGAATGGCTACAAAAAAATGCTCCTGATGACCTGTGGAATACGTTGATCGCCAATATACGGAGTGTGTTTCCTGGCATGATTACTTACGACATGAACTGGACGACACTTCAAGATGCACCGCGCCTATGGATGCGAAACCCGACATTGAAAACTATTGGGGTATCAGCTTACCTACCCTTGATTGATATACGTTCACACGTTGATCCGACACAGATTTTTAGTTTATGGCGCGATACAGTGCGGCAGGCACTGGATGTCTTTGCAACGACGCTTGGCAAACCTGTCCTTATATCAGAGATTGGCTACCGCAACAGTGCCGATGCGCTCTACCACTCTTGGGAATCTACCAGTACTGCACCCACCGATCCACAAGAACAGGCGGCGGCGTGTGATGCGGCACTCGCAAATGTCATCTCAGATACTCACATCCTCGGTATTTTCTTCTGGGGATGGGACGATGTTGGTGCCTTCAATCTGGTTGGGCAACCTGCTGTCAAAGTAATACATGATCGTTTTATGACCTTACAGATAAATGGCTAGAGGTTATAGGGTAGTTAGTAACGACAGAAGAGAGAATACACACAATGCAATTCAAGAAAAACCAATTTGTTGGGCAACCTGATATATATTCAGTTTCCATACAGCAAGCATCAACTATGCCCCAAGCAGATGGAAATAACACATCTCAGTTTTTACCTCAGCAATCTTCTACTTTAGAAACACAGAATGGCACTCAATTCAAGGTACCTGTTACACCAGATGCACTTGTCTCTGTAGCACCCACACTTGATGCTCGCAAACGCGAACAGGTTTTATCTTATGCTGACTGGCTAGCGTCACAAGCTAAATATCACGCTATCAATGATAGTACGCAAGAGATCAACAACTACATTCAGGACGCTTCAAAAATCGTGCAGGTAGGAGCAAAAGAGATCGCCACGTTTGCACCATTCCGCCCTGAACTCTCTGCCCTACAAACATTTACAACAAAACAGGTCGTAGCATTATGCATTCTTGGTCTACTTTGGCTTGTGAGTAGCATTCTATTTCCCCTGCACGTGTTCACCATTATCATTTCCGCAATTACATTGATGTATTCAAGCAATATCATTTTGAATATGATTATGGCACTGAGAACCTTTCGCGGTACTTCCGAAGAACATATTGATGACGATGTTGTTCATGCACTGCGTAATGCCGATTGGCCGATGTATACGATCTTGTGTCCGCTGTACCGCGAGGCAGCCGTAGTACCACAGTTTGTACAATCGATGCGCGCACTGGATTATCCCACAGACAAACTTCAGATTCTCTTCCTTACCGAGGAAGACGACAAGGAGACACGCGATGCGATCCGCGCCCTGGGACTGCCACCCCATTTCAGCATTATTATCGTTC
>DAICZM010000624.1 GCA_027311145.1 Ktedonobacterales bacterium | reverse complement strand
GTTTGAATATGGTGCGTGGCCTGCGTCATACTCTCGCAATTGGTGGTAAAATCTGCTTCAAAATTAAAGCCAAGCAGGGCGGCAATCCCCTGTGGCAAGGTATCGCAAGGAACAACGTAGACTTTTTTCTGCGTCAAACCGACAACCTGTTGCGCACTAAGGATAACATTGCCATTGTTAGGTAAAATAATGACTTGATTGGAGGGAACAGACTCAACAGCAGCTAGCAGTTCTTCAATGCTGGGATTCATCGTTTGGCCGCCGGAGACGATTGCACTGATATGCAAACCCTCAAAAACCTTTTCAAAGCCCGCACCGGCAACAACCGCAACGGTGGCAATGGCGAGCGACTCCGTGTGTGAATCGGTGGCATGTTCGGCCTTACTCTCAGCAGCGTACATCAGACTTTGCGCTTGCAGGTTCTCAATGTTGATATCGAGCAGGCTGCCCAGGCTAACACCATAGTCGAGGATTTTACCAGGAGTGGGGGTGTGCGTGTGAACCTTGAGCATCTTTTCATCGCCAGCGACCACAGTGGAGACGCCGCCCAGCGTAATAATGGCTTGCCGAATCGCATCGACATCGAGATTGTCGCCATATAAAAGGAAGACGACTTCATAGCCAAATTCTTCTTCAATCGTCACGCGCCCCTTTTTCACCTGTGGAGCGTTTTCAGCGATGCCAGTGGCCTGTTTGGATGGCGTGTTGACAATGCCCTCAAGCAGGGGAATGCCCACCTCACCGCGCATGTAGCGCAGAATGCCCTCAAGAATAGTACAGAAGCCCTGCCCGCCGGAGTCTACAACGCCCGCTTGCTTTAAGGCTGGCAGCAGGTCAGGCGTGCGCGCTACAGATTGACGGGCCGCATGGACAATCTCTTGCATCAAACCTACCAGGTCATCGCCATGCTCCGCACTGACTTTCGCCGCTTCCGCGGCCTCGCGCACCACCGTCAGGATCGTTCCCTCCACCGGCTTGAGAACCGCACGGTAGGCCAGGCGCGAGGCTTCTTGGAGGGCTAACGCCAGATCGGGCGCAGTAAATGTTACTTTCTTATCCAGGCCAGAGGCCAGACCGCGCAAGGTTTGTGAAAGGATGACCCCGGAATTGCCACGCGCGCCTAGCAACGCGCCATGCGCAACTTTGCCCGCAATAACGCCGGCAGATGTCTCCGCACTGTTGATAACATCGCGAATAGCGGCTTGCATAGTTGCAGACATATTCGAGCCAGTATCGCCATCTGGGACGGGGAAGACATTGAGCGCATTAATCGCGTCACGATGTTCTTCAAGCCACCCTGCTCCTGCTACCATGGCCTTTTTCAGGTCTTGCCCATCGAAAACGCTGATGCGGCGCGTTCGTTGTCGTACAGCGTGCGACGATTGTTCCTGCATAAGATTTTTGCTACCTCTTGTCCTTTGTTTGCTCGGTCACAGAAGAAGCTGGTCCATGGCTCAATCCCTGGACGTTCACATTTACCAGGGCGACTGGCACGCCTAGCATTTTCTCAACCGAAAACTTCACGCTACTCATAATATTATGCGCGATTTCGGAGATACGTAATCCATACTCCAGCGCGACATAGACCTCGATATGTAATTGCTCGTTCAGCATGCGCACTTGCACACCCTGGTTACATTGCTCAGGTGACAGCAACACCACACGCCCACCGGCGAGACGCGGGGCGGCGATTCCGACCACACCGTAGCATTCACTAATGGCCTGCACCGCAATAGTGTGGATCGCGTTAGGAAGGACTTCGATCTTCCCCAGCGGATGTACTCCTTGTTGTGGCTGAATAGCTGTTTTCGGCATACACATTGTCTTCTCTCTTGCTCTTGCCAAGTAAGCATTCTCATGTTATACTCGCATAACGTGTTGGACATCTTCTCGGCCTCTAGCAGACAGGGCATGGTTATAATGCCAGGCATCTGTATGTCAATGAAAATACCACAGGCGTCGAGGATAGTCAAGTAAAAGAAGAGAGTAATGACGGGGCGTTCTGACGGCTTTGCGCGGTGAGTGCAGATTGTCATCGAAGGCATCACCCGTTGCAAATGGCAATAGAAGGAGAGAGAAAATGGCAGCAGGTCGTTGTGACATATGTGAGCGCAAGCCGATGTATGGCAATAATGTTCCTCACTCGCAGCATCGCACGCGCCGCCGCTTTGTGCTGAATGTGCAGCATCGTCGCCTCGTCATTGACGGCGCGGCACGCAATGTCAATATCTGCACACGTTGTCTGCGTACAATGAGTAAGGTGCAAAAGGTGCGTTAGTGTGCTGAGCAAACAGAAGCAGGCATTTTTCTAGGGG
>DAICZM010000623.1 GCA_027311145.1 Ktedonobacterales bacterium | reverse complement strand
CGCGGGTGAACCACTCGGTGCCGATCGCGAGGCGGAATTCCTCCTTGGACATCTTGAGCCAGAACGAACCGTCCAACTGTGAGGCGTGTGCGGCGAGCGCGTCGTACTTGGCGTCAGTGACGCTGCTCACGTAGATGGTCGATAGCACGACTGGCAGCATCGCGCACATCGGTGGCACGAGCGACAAACAAGGGATCACCCAGTTGAGCTAACACTGTTGCTTGCCGTTCGGCAACATCGGCCAGCGCACTGGCAGCATCATACAAATGGTGCGCAATACTGCTCAACGCCTCATCGAGCAGTGCAGAATCGCTCAACATCAATGCTTGGGCGGAAAAGATGGCGGCATCTTTACCAACATGCTGCTGTAGCTCTTGCGCCAGCAACTCTAACTCTTGCTGCGTAATCTTCAGGGCCTCTCGCAGGCGTTGTTGCTCAGCAGGAACCTGCGCTGGCACAATAGTGCGCTTTTCAATATGCTCCAGGGCGAGTGCGCTCGATGTGTAAAGCAGGGCAGGGCCAAGTGCCACACCTGCCGAGCTGGGCGTTCCATGCCAGAGAGCGGACGTGTGATTAGGTATACCCTTCTTACCGCTAGAGGACACGGCTTGCACACTGGTCGCCGGAACAGTAGTACTCGGTGCGGCAGCCGAGGCAGTTTCGTAGAAATTGGCCTCTACCAGTTCACGTAACGCTGCAAGAGCCGCTGATGCCTCTGAACCACTCGCATGGATGGTAATGCTATTGCCCTGACGAATACCCAGAGAAAGCACCCCAATGAGGCTAGATGCATCGCTCCGTCGCCCGTTGCTCTCAATGGTGATCGCGGCCTGGAAACGTGCCGAGGTTTGCACAAAGAGGCTTGCAGGGCGAGCATGCAAGCCAGTAGGATTGGTAATCGTGAGCTGGATAGTTTGTATGTCCGCGCTCTCAGTAGGCACTGGCTCGACCACTGGCGCAAGCATAGCAGCCATATCTTCAGCAGGGGCGACAGGCTTTAGACGTAGCAATTGCTCAAGCTGACCCGTCTGTTCTGCCGCCCGCTTGACGACAGCCAGCGAATGACCGAGGGATGCCTCCAGGGCGGCTGCGATTGCCCCTTCAACAAGTGGGGCATAGCTCATCAGTATGCGCTGGCGTTGTTCATCATCCAAAAACTCAAGAGCCATCTCGGCTGAGAGAATGGCACTACCCATATCGAGTAGCACGAGCGCGCCGTCGCCGCTATCGGCCTCCTGTATAGCCTGGAGAATACGATCTGCGGATGTGCCCAGGATATCGCCACCTTTTTCATCGCTGGCCCCACCAGCCGGAATGATAGCAGTATGCCCATGAGCCATCTGTGCGGCTAGCTCCGCAGCCCCTCTGGCAAGTTGTGTGCTATGTGAGACGATCACCAATCCTACTGTCATAACGGGTTCCTTATGTATATTATGGTTGTGCGCACACGACAGCCAGAGAACGCAAAATAAGCCAACTGGAGGTTGCACCGGGGTCTTGATGCCCAATGCTGCGCTCCGCAAGGTAGCTAGCACGTCCCTTTGTAGCAAGCATTGGAATCGTTGCCTTCATGCCCTCTTCAGCAGCCGAGGCAGCACGTGTGCTCACCACGGCTAGCGAAGCCCCCTCCGCAAGAGCTTCCTTTGCGCTTGCCAGGGCGGGAGTAAGCGCGTCGATCATCGTTTTTTCACCCGGATGTGCTTTGCCACGTGCAACAATGCCACCAAGAAAAGCATCGAGCATCGCCACAAGATCGGCAGGGGTCAGGCTTTCTTTGCCGGTCAGCACGCCACCAGCGCGTAGAAACGCCGTTCCGTAGAGAGGACCACTTGCGCCACCAACAGTCGAAACCAGTGTTGAGCCAACAGTGCGCAACGAGCCTGCCATATCCATCGCCTCCATCGCGGGAAGTTTTGCGCGTACCGCGGTGAAGCCGCGCTCCATATTTGTGCCATGGTCGGCGTCACCAATGGCTGAATCGAGTTCAGTCAGGTATTGCGCATTCTCGTGGAGCGTATCCGCGATTAGGCCTAACCAGCGAATAATATCTTGGTTTGTCATAACTAACAGTTCCCCTTATGGTGTCATAGAAACACGTCCGGTCATGTTACGTGCATGGAAGGCGTGATGATGAAAAAGCCATTCATCATCACGCCTGTTGCTTGCCAGTGGAATATCTTTGAGAGGAGTGCGCGTCCTACATGCCCCAACGCAAAGCGGGCGTGTGAACGGGTGCATCCCAATACTTTGCCAACTCATCATCCAGGCGAACCAGTGTGATAGAGCAGCCAGCCATCTCTAATGAGGTAATGTAG
>DAICZM010000622.1 GCA_027311145.1 Ktedonobacterales bacterium | reverse complement strand
CTCGCGAGATGACAGCGGAGAATATTGGAGAACGGTGTTTTTTGCGCATGGAGATGCAGACCCTCTCGCGCTTGCCTCAAACTCGTGCCATCCTTTTTACGGTACGCACCTATCAGGAAGCAATCGGGCTGGTAGCAAATACTACCAGCCACGCACGCCAGCTGCTCAATGTATTGCGGACTGTACCAGTGGAAACGCTGGTTTATAAGGGCATGATGCCATACCTTGCTACCCTGCTCACCTATCTTGAACTGCGAGCAGGGTAGCAAATTAGTTCTGTGCGCTCCAATCATGCAGAAGGGCTTTGGCGGCATTATGCCCTGGTGCGCCCATCACGCCGCCGCCGGGGTGAGTGCTGGAACCGCAGAGATAGAGACTCTCGACGGGTGTGCGATAGCGAGCGCATTCGGGTGTGGGACGCAGCGAGAAGAGCTGATCGGGTGTGATCTCGCCATGAAAGATGTTGCCATTGGGCATGCCATAGCGTTGCTCGATGTCGACCGGACTAAGAATTTGACGATGGAGAACGGCATCGGCAAAATTGGGAGCAAATTCGCCCATCGTCGCGATAATGCGATCCGCCATCTCATTTTTGACCTCTTCAGACCATTCACGTCCGCGCAGATGGTAGGGAGCGTATTGGCAGAACATCGAAATTGTGTGATAGCCTGCTGGGGCAACCGTTGGGTCGGTCGCAGACTGCATGTATGCCTCGATATAGGGTTTCTGCGAGAGTTCGCCATGTGCGGCATCCTCATAAGCGTTTTGTACCCACTCGGGTGTTGGTGAGATATCGCAGGAACCCGCGTGCTGCAAGCCAGGAGCGGTCCCAGGCAGGCAAGTGAAGTTCGGCAGTTCTTTGAGTGCGATATTGAGTTTGATAACTGCGCTTTCCGTCTTGAAGTTTGCGATGCGTTTAAGGAAGCCTTTATCCAAGTCAGCGTCGGCACAGAATTGAAAGAAAGTGCGCTTCGGTTCGGCGTTGGAGAGTACGGCGGAGGCGCGAAGCTCCTCGCCGTTTTCCAGACGCACGCCCTCGGCACGTCCATTCGAGATCAGGATTTTGGCAACGGGCGTATTGGTGCGAATGGTGACGCCCTGTGCTTCGGCGGAAGCTGCGAGTGCGAAACTGATGTGTCCCATGCCGCCGCGTACATAGCCCCACATGCCTTGTTCACCATTGACCTCGCCAAACATGTGATGCCACATGACATAGACTGACCAGGGTGTTTTGGGGCCAATAAATGTGCCAATGACGCCCTGGCCAGCAAAAGCGGCGCGCAGGTAATCGGACTCAAAATAGTCTGCGAGCATGTCGTAGAGATTGCCGAACATGAGATAGCGGTAAATCTCTTCGTCTTCACCTCTGAACCGTCCTGCCAGGTCAGCGATCGAAGGAGGTTCTTAAAGCAAAATAGGGTTGAGGATCTCCGATGCGCGTTCAAAGAAGCGCAAGAACTTTGGATACGCTTCGGCGTCGTGTGGTGAGAGGCGACGAATGCCCTCGATAGTTTTCGCGGTACTGGCGCGGAAAAACAGATAGTTGCCATCCTGAAAGGGAACAAACATTTGTGGGTCTTTGACGTAGGCATCAAAGCCGTAGCGGTGTAGCTCTAAGTCGCGGATGATCTCAGGCCGTAGGAGGCTTACTACATAAGCGCAAGGAGACATAGTAAAGCCAGGAAAAGGTTCTTCGAGTGTACATGCGCCACCTACGCGGTCTCGTTGCTCAACAACGATCACCTTTTTGCCAGCGCGGGCCAGGTAACTGGCAGCTACTAAGCCATTGTGGCCCGCACCGATGATGATAGCATCGAACTGCTCGTGCTGTGTTGTCATAAAATCAGGCTCCCTTCCGTCGGAAAAGCAGGATATTGAGGTTGTTGTTGTAGTATAGCACAGCGGTTGGGAGCCTTTGTGGTGTTATGGCTGGTTGCTTCCTAGAGGAGTCGCACCTGCTAGACGTGTACGTCTGCGCCAACGTAGGACAACCCAGATGATTAAGGCTAGCGGTATAATGTAGACGGCGAAAGCCAGAAGCCAGACTAGGGCACTGAGTAATCCTTGGGCAAAGACGAGTGAGGCGGCAAAGGCATCATGGAAGATTTGCCCAATATTCCAAGCGGGGTTAACGGGCGGTGGTGTAGTTATGCCGAGCGGTTGCAAGGTAATCACAACGGTATAGTAGCTTGTTTGTGCGTTGAGTTCCTTGAGATGTGCTTCGATCTGTTCAATATCACCTTCGACCTGCGTGAGCCGGTCCTGAATGGAAATGATATCGCAGAGAGCTTGCGCATGGCTCATCAAGTCGAGCAGG
>DAICZM010000621.1 GCA_027311145.1 Ktedonobacterales bacterium | reverse complement strand
CGTATCGATAATCGCTTTTTCTACGTCTCAACGCCTGAGTATTTTGCCGACTATGCGCGCCGTTTCGCCAATGCAGGCGTGCGCTTAATCGGCGGATGCTGCGGCACCACACCTCGCCATATTGCCGCCATGCGCCAAGCATTAGACGAAAGCTTTGGTTCCCCTTCACTCGCCAGCTCATCGCCACAACAAGACCAATACCAGCAGGCGAACAATGGAACAATCGGCCAAGCACGCGTCATCGGCGTCCTTGAGGAAGAAACGCTGCTACCCCAACAAGGCTCGCTGACACACTTACAGCAGAAATTAGCAGCAGGCGAGTTTGTCATTAGTATTGAACTAGACCCACCAAAAGGATTAAACCCCAAGAAAATTCTTGATGGCGCGGCGGTTCTCCAAAAAGCAGGCGCGGATTGCATCAATATCGCCGATAGCCCAATGGCCCGCGTGCGCATGAGCAGCCTCGCCCTGGCCCGCTTAATTCAAGACCACCTCGGCATCGAAACCATCATCCATTTTACCTCTCGTGACCGCAACCTCATGGCATTACAGTCCGAACTGCTCGGCGCGCATGCCCTGGGGATCCGCAATATCCTCGCGCTCACAGGCGACCCATTGCGCGTTGGCGCATATCCTAACACTACAGGCGTTTGGGATGTCGATTCCGTCGGCTTGATTCGCGTGATACGCGGCATGAACGAGGGCCACGATGCCGCCGACTCGTCCATTGGCGCGCAGGCCTCGTTTCATATCGGCTGCGCACTCAACCTGAACATGACCGATGAAGAGGTTGATCACGAAATCGAGAAGTATCAGCGCAAAATAGAGGCTGGGGCACAGTACATCATGACGCAACCCATTTACGAGATGGCCCCCTTAGAGCGTTTCTTGCGCCGCGTTGGTCAACCCCCCATTCCCTTAATCCTCGGCTGCATTCCTTTGTATAGTACACGCCATGCCGAATACTTACATAATGAAGTCCCTGGCGTGACCATTCCCGATGCAGTACGAACACGCATGCGTCTGGCCAACGAGCGCGGCCACGAAGAAGGCCTACACATCGCCCAAGAGCTGTTGCGAGAAGCCCGTCCTCTCATTCAGGGCGTCTATCTCATGCCATCCTATGGCCGCTATGAGGTCGTCAGCGAACTCACACACATGCTGCAAACGAAAACCGCCACTCGGTAATTATATGCAAACACATTGGCTTGAAGCGGGTACATCTTTTGAGCAATCAAGGATGACCCCGCCCTACACACAGGAATACATACCTGCTAGAGCCAGCCATTTTCAATCGCGCGCGCCACAACACTCGCGTAGATTGCACCTTGAATACCTGTATGGCGATATTTCTCCAGACATCAAAAAAGAACGAGCAAACCAACATCGCGCAAATTTTGCCGCTTGCTATGAACCGCCATCCGCAACAGACATTCCGCAGCCAGCGCATTCTCCGTCAAAGCTTGCTCACGTTGGACTAGCCGCCCTACAGCATCTACCGTTTCGGGATAGTCATAAAACAGCCCACTACGCTCGTCGAGCAGTGCTTGGCAGCAAAAATGCATCAACGCCACTGCCGTTTCCAGATACACCTTATTGGCAACTATTTCATAAGCATCAAGGAGCGCACGCGTCATCCATACCTGGTCTGCCAATTGCCCCGGCAAACCTTTTTGCCCTTGTATCGCATAGTGATAGACACTCCCCTCACCATGTATCATGTTCTGGCATAACCAGTCCAACGTGCGCAAGGCCATACGGTTCAACGATGGCTGCCCCAGCACACGTGCCACCAATAGATACGCCGAGACCATCCGCGCATTCCAAGCGGTATAGACCGTTGTATCAATCTGCGGAGCCTGACGCGTGGCTCGTGAATACGGCCCCGGCTCATAATACTCCTCATCAGCACTCTGACTGCCGCTAAAAACACCCACTTGCGCTTGCCAAAGCATCGTATTACAATAAAATACCAACTGTTGCGTCTGCACATACCACTGCCTCTCACCCGTCTCCTGCGCAACCTGCGCTATCAGATGGAGCAAAGCTGCATTCTCTTCCGCCATCTTCTCGGTATGAGGCGCGCCCCAATCGCTGGCAGCCGAGTAACGAAAAAAACCGCCACTTTCCTTATCCCATAACCCACCCTCACACATCTGCTGCAACGAGTAACAAACCATTTCCAGCGCATCCGATTCTCCACGTTGCGCAAGACGCAACAACAATTCTAGGGCCTCAGGGTGGGGGAATTTCAAGCGTGGATGAATCGTAAAACCACCATAATTGGCATCATAGAGATCACGTAACACCTGCCCCGCTTGTTC
>DAICZM010000620.1 GCA_027311145.1 Ktedonobacterales bacterium | reverse complement strand
TCTTCATCGATAGTGGTGATCAGTGAGTCATGTGCTTGTAATCCGTCAAATACCAGTGTCAGGGTATGTTGGCGCGTGATAAGCTTTTGGCTCTCAAAGACGTGTAAAATTAATAAAACAATATCATGTAATTTGAGATGTATAAAAAGTAGGTCGTGTTCGATGCGCGAGAGTTCGAGCAGGTCTTCGAGCAAGCGGGTAAGATGCTGGCTATGCGCAATGATGCCGTGCAATGCGCGGATGCTGCGCGGCGTAGAAAGGTGATTGCCTTGCTGTGTAAGCATCTGAAGAATTTCCGCGAAGCCTTGCATGGCCGTAATGGGGGTGCGCAGCTCGTGGCTGGCGATAGAGAAAAACTCATCGCGCATCTGTTCGATACTTTTTTCTTGCGTAATGTCGCTAAAAATAGCAACAGCCCCGTTAATGATGCCATCTTCTGAGCGCAACGGAACGGCGTTTGTGCGTAAGATACATGCGCTGGCATCAGGGCGTATGATCTTTCCCTCTTGATGATGTATGATTTCACCATGCAACGCACGCACAGCGGGAAAATCGTGTGGTGCAGTGGGTTGGTTGTCGAGATGAAAGCTTTTGGAGGCGTATGGATGCTCCTCGGCACGCAATCCAATCTGCTCTTCTGCGCTTATTTTCCCAATCTCTACTCCTGCCTCGTTAATGTAGCTAATGCGTCCATCGGCGTCAAGTAGTAGTACGCCTTCGGGTAACAGATCAATAATTGTGCGCAGACGTTTTTGTTCCTGCTTGACGGTAGTGTAGAGACGTGCATGGGCGAGAGCCGCAGCCACTGAGATAGCGCATTGTGTGAGCGTTTGGATTTCTATGCTATCGTGGGCTAAAGGTTGTAAGAAAACGAGCGTCAGTGTTCCTTCAAAATAGTTGTTAAACCAGAGAGGGAGACAGATATAGCCTTGTCCACCTGCTGCAACGACTGGCAGGTGTTTGGGAATAATGCCTTGCTGAGCCTCAGTTTGCAGATTTTCCCGAATGAGTGCTTGATGGTGTTTATAGGCTGTGGAGAGATAGTAGAAGCTATCGTAATGAACATAAGAGAAAGAATCGGCGTTACCATCTTGTGGCTGGAGTGCAGCGATTAACTGTAACGCGTTTTTTTCTGGTAATGCTCTATGAAGGTGGATACTAAGAGGGGTGAAATAGGCATCAAGGGTTTGAACAATATTGTCACCCAACGTCTCAATATCCAGGCTATTTTGGACAGAGCGTGCCACCGTTTCGATAATTTCCAGTTGTCTGCGCTGATTTGCTCGCACTATGTACTGTTGGTTGGCAATGGCATGATGTTCAGCAAGCTGTGCTTGTGTTGTTATTTGTTTGGTAATCTGGCTGTTGGACATTAAAATGCTTGTGACTCTACCAGTGTCATCAAAGATCGGTTCGAGTGAACAATTCCAATAAACAACCTGGTTTTCAGAGATGGTCGTATGATAGTTATAGAATTCGAGAGATTTGCCTTGCTGAGCGGCCTGCTTAAAACCAACGAGAAGAGGTTCGGCCAGCGAGGATGGCAACCATTCGTTGAGGCTATGCCCGATAGTTTTGCCTTGTTGCCAGTGTCGTTCTAAATAAACATCGAGAATTGCCAAGAATTGGTTGTTTGCAGCGATCAATTCATTGCTAGGGAGAGCGAAAATACCGATACCAACAGGCATCTGGTCAAGCATTTGTTCCGCTATGTCATAAGAAGTCACTTGTGTATCCCAATACATAAAATCCCCTCAAACCACGTAGAAATAACGCCGTTAGCTGTCATTGTGAAATAAATGGATTGCTTTTGCAAAATATATCTCTTCTGTTCGGTGGCGTCAAGGAAAAAGGCATTAAGATTTCAGTATAATTGTTGGACGAACTATGATACACTATCTGCACACCAGTGTTGCGTAGGGCCAAATTGGAAGCTCAGATGTCTCTGGAAAGCTGCTGGAGGTGTATGAAGATTATTTTTCGTAGCAAAGATTTTGCCAGCGTGACTGGTGCAGGTTTAGGTTTTAACAATAGACGGCCAATGGCTTCGCCGTGGCATTATCAGGGGCGCATGCAGCATCGTGACTGGCAAGGCAGCTATGAATGCTATTGGGATGGCACTGATACGTCTGGTACGACAAGAAAAACTCCTACTGAACTGGTCTGGACGGTGCGTGGAGATGCTCGGCTGTTTGCTTTAGCGGCCGCACTGAAAATACGAGGCTTTTCGGTAGAGATTGAGCAAGATGCACAATGATGAATAGTGTTTCTCCATATCAAGATAAGCGTATTCTGTTATTAATGTCACCCGCGACCTATCGTGC
>DAICZM010000061.1:13582-15122 GCA_027311145.1 Ktedonobacterales bacterium | reverse complement strand
GCGCACATTGCACAATTATACACGTAGGCGCTCGGCACTCGAACACGAAATGGATGATGCGCTCGCCACACTACGCGATGTAGAAGGAGGGGAAGTCACCCTGGCCGCCAATACCACTGCTGGTGTGTATCTCCTGCCACCCATTGTAGCACGCTTTCGCACCCATTATCCTGGTGTCAATCTCCATATCTCTATTCTCAACTCACACGAAATTGTTGAAGACACCCTTAACTGGCAACTTGATTTCGGTCTGGTTGAAGGTGACCCGACCTCCCTCCCCACAGAACTCACAGTCGAGGCATTTGCTTACGATCATCTCGTTCTTGTTGTTGCTCCCAATCACCCTTGGAGCAAGCTAAGCTCGATTACACCGGCAATGCTCAATGGCGAAGCACTTGTCCTACGCGAGCAGGGCAGCGGTATTCGCGAAGTGATTGAACAGGCACTTCTAGCCTATGACGTTCACATTCACCCACTGTTTATCCTGACAGACAACGAGGCCATCAAACAGATGGTCATCAATGGTGTCGGTGCTACCATTGTTTCCGCCCTGACAGTACGGCGCGAATTGGATATGGGCGATCTGATCTATCTACCCGTGCTTGGACTGGATATGCGGCCACAACTCAGCCTTATTCAGCGCGCTGATCGCCAATTGTCTCGCGCTGCACAGGAGTTCTGCTCTTTCTTACGACCTCTGCTTGAGCATGAGCCAAGACCGTTCTCCAGAACTTAGACTTCTCTGGACAAGCCATTGCCTATGCTCTCCGCTACATCAGCTTCCAACCAGAAATAACTAACACCGTTGCCAATAAAGGGCGCATATAACGGTCTGGAATATATTTGCTTAATCGACTTCCTATCACAACACCCGGCAGCGAGCCAAGCAATAACAAGCCCGTCAGACCCCAATTGATCGTTCCCGCCTGAAAATACAACATTGCGCCAGCGAGATGGAGCATCACTGCATGCACAATATCCGCACCCACCAACTCTTTTGAAGAGAGGCGCGGGAAGAGAAAGGTCAACGCCACAATGATGAGCGTGCCACTTCCCACAGAAGTGAGTCCGACCAGAAAGCCAACAGCCACGCCCACCGCAATCGTCAAAGCTGGGCGCACATAACGCTCCCAACGCGCATCACGCTGTTTTTCCAGCACAGCACGCTCATCCAACACCGATACGTGTCTCTCTAAGCGTTTTTTCTCCTGCCGACGCATGATATATGGCTTCGCCACAAGCAAGACAGCCACGATCAATAACGTTACCCCAATACTCTTCAGAATTAAGCCATTGACAGCATCACCATAGGTATGCCTGATATACTGTACCAGTCCCACGCCGGCCATTGTCGCTGGTACACTACCGCATGCCAACCAGAGAACAATCTTCATGTTTACCGTCTTCTGACGCAGATGCACATATGCACCGAAGGCTTTCGTGACTGCCGAATACGTCATATCGGTTCCCACAGCCCATATAGGCGGAACACGAAACAACAGGATCATCACTGGAGCTAACAAAGCCCCTCCGCCCATGC
>DAICZM010000061.1:6612-13572 GCA_027311145.1 Ktedonobacterales bacterium | reverse complement strand
CCAGAAACCCGATCAATAAACCAACAAGGGAAATGCGATAATCCACGAGCCTACCTCCAAGAGAGCGTCAGTCTGGTATTTTCATTTTTGTTTTTGTAACGTTTGTTACATCACTCGATAAGCATACATGAAAGAGTGCCCGCATGTCAAGAGTACCGGCAAAAGCTCTCTTGCAGCCATTGGAGCCACCGAAAAAGCAAAAGAAGAGCCGACCATCGTTAGCAGATACTGACGATGGTCGGCTCTTCCCTGTACTTTTGTTACATATAGAGCAGTATTGTACGCTCTTAGTCGAAGAGTGTTGCTTGTGCTGTCACGGGGGTATCGCGCAGGCGTAACGAACCATCGCGATGAAAAAGGTACGGATTGAGTGTGCCATCCTCATCACTGGGCGTCAATCCTGCCTCCTGGATAAAACGTGAGGCCACGGCGTCGCTCCCACGATAGCGCAACAGCGATGAAAGATAGAGCTGCTTTTTGGCACGTGTAAAAGCAACATAGGCCAGCCGTCGTTCTTCAGCAATACCAGATGTCACAATTGGACCATCTTCTGCGAAGGTGAACGAGCGGCGATGCGGAAAAATCCCTTCAGTCAGACCCATCACAAAAACAACTGGACTTTCCAGGCCTTTTGCTTTATGGATAGTCATCAGATTGACACAATCGCGTTTATTTTTACTACTGTCTTCCGCCTGTTCTTTCAATTGCGTCATTGCGGTTAAAAAATGGCGGATTGTCGTATGACGCTGTGCAACCTGCATCAATTCTTCCAACTCATCATAACGTCCTTCCAGGCGTGTCTCCTCGTGATGTGTTGGTGTTTCAGCCTCTTCCTCTGCATTATGCTTGCTATCATAATGCCGCAAATGGCTATCATAGGCATAGTGCCGAATGAGCTGTATTGCCTGTGCAGGGTGATTGCCACACGCTGTCGCCACACGCCGAACCAGTGCGACAAAATCTTTGATCCCCGGCTGATATTCAGCGGGAATGGTGTAGGCTTGCTCTTCACAAAACTGCAAGAGTGGATGCCCACCCGCATGCGCCATCAGCGTGCCAAAGAGCGTTGGAGTAAAACGATGCGCTGTTTTAGCGGTACGCGCAAAATAATCGCTGGAAGGAATATTGGCAACGACGCGAAATGCGCTATTTTGCTCGCCACAATGAATCGGCGTGAAGACATCATCCCATTTGCGCGCATTGGGACCCGTGCGCGCCTCAAGATACTCGCGATGCACGCGCACGCCATCGATCAAGGCCAGATAGGCTAACATATCACGTGTCGTCTTACGCTTGAAAAATGATGAGCCACCCACTGTTCGATAGGGGATGCTATTACGCGCCAGCGCGATTTCAAGCGAAGCCAGGTGGTGATTGGTACGCGATAGCACAAAAATATCGTGATAAGAATAATCTTCCTGCTGCTCATGCCATGTCTTAAGCAATGTTCTTATACGATTGGCAATCCCTTCCGCCTCCGCCTCTTGATCTTCATAGGCAGTCACACACACAGGTGCGCCATCCGGTAATGTCGCTCGCAAGACTTTCTCAAAGCCTGGAGTGACCTCATTGTGCGCAATTAGCCCGTTCGCCGCTGCCAATATCTGTGGGGTGGAGCGATAATTATCCTCGATGCGGTAGATGTTCCCACTCGGATACATGCTCCGAAATGAGAGAATAGATGCCTCTGGACTTGCTCCACGAAACTGATAAATGGCCTGATCGGGGTCACCCACCACCACCACATTATGTTTTGGGGCCGCCAGATATTGAATAAGGCGATATTGCGATGGATTGGTATCCTGCGTCTCATCAATTTGTAAATAACTGTAACGACCCTGCCATCCCTTACGAAACGTCGGACTACTCTCTAACAACTTCAACGGAACATAAATCAGATCAGAGAGATCATAGAGCTTTTCTTTCTGTTTTGTCTGCTCGTAATGGACAAAAAAATCCTGATAGCGCGCCGCAAGCTCTGGTTCGACACCAAGAAAACGCTGGAAAAAAGTTGCTGAGTCATCCACCTTCACTTGCTCTTCTTTTGCCCGATCAATCGCTCCCAACACATCGACAATATTTACTTCCCAATTCATGCCACGTGAGCGGTTACTACGCCAGGGGCGTACAATATCCTCAGCCAGCCACTGACGCGGCTCACCACTAATCAGGCGTTGATTGAGTTCCAGCGGCTTCCAAGCCAATTTTTCGCGTAACATCTGGTGTCCCAGCCCGTGAAAAGTGACAACCCGTAACGTCTTCAGGTCTTTCGCTGCGATGCCACGTTCACGCAAGGCTTTCAGCGCGCGCTTTTCCATTTCGTCGGCGGCAGCTCGTGTGAAGGTCACGCAGAGAATTGCTTCAGGGGCAATCTTCTCCTCGGCAATCAAGCGCACAAGTCGATGGACAAGAATAGCGGTTTTCCCAGTGCCCGCAGCAGCAATAAAAGCAGCGGGGCCATCCGTATGCGCAATAGCCGCCGCTTGCTGAGGATTCGGAATAAACGTTGAGAGAGCAGAAGTACGAGGAATAGTTTTCGTCTTACTTTTTGCGCCTTGCGATGTCATTAAAGCTTTTCCTTATGCACAACCTACAAAATTCCATACAGCTATCACGGGAAAATACTATAGCATGCCAACGATGGCTTGGCAACAGTGACAACACAAGCACAACAGGCGATCTCTTCACCGTCTGACAAACGGCAAGGCCCAAATCCAGACGCAAGCCGCAAAAGCAACACTACCCCCAATAACAAAAAGATGGAATATTTCGTGAAAACCAAATAGACGTGGCAAGGGATTCGGACGTTTCAACGCGTATACCACTGCCCCTAGCGTATAGGACACACCGCCAGCAACCAGTGTGGCAACCGCCATCCAGGGCAACACCGCCAGAAAGGCCGGCAACGCTAGCACAGCAATCCATCCCATCAGAATATACAATACGGTATTGACCCAGCGTGGCAAGCGCAATGTCAAAACAGTTACGCTCACGCCAGCTACAGCCAACAGCCAGATCGTGACAAGCAAAGCAATGCGTATCCATCCGCTAAGAATATTGAAGCAGAGCGGCGTATAGGTTCCAGCAATCAGCAGGAAAATGTTGGCATGGTCGAGCGCACGCAAATAACGTTTCTGTTGGCTATTCCATGAACCAATATGATAAAACGCACTTACTGTATATAACTCTATCATACACAAGCCAAAAATCAGCATGGAAAGCAGGCGCGCCAGATCTGCACGACTCACGACACAGAGTACAGTAGTCAAGACCACTGCGCCCACTGCGGCTACTGCGTGTGACCAGCCACGCAAGAGAGGTTTGACAATCTGTGCCTGTTCTGCATGAGTATCCGTTTCTTGTTGAATCACTTTACTCCTCTTACTCTCTCATACATTCATCAGTAGCATAGCAGTTTTCTTGCGATTGCACACCGTTGCCAGCTAACAAGGTGAGATGCAACGTAATTGACAAGCTAGGAAAAGCAATCTTTGACACTTACCTATGTATCGCAAACGATCACAGTCATAGTACGCTTTGTACCACAATTGATGCTCGCCATCAGGGTCTTGTTCAACAAGCCCCTTCGGCACGTCGGCTTTCTGCCTTCGCTACAAACAGGGTAGCCTTCCTATCTGTTTAACCAATCGAGCTGTATCTGACGGTAGGTATACTGGCAGGGCGGGCCATCCGCGATATCCATTGTGCCTGCCGTCAAATCGAAGAGTACAGAGGCCACACTCTCGCCTTGCCGATCAATGGACCATGCATGCTGCGGATGCAAGCAGATCGAGTTAGGTGCATTGCCATGATCTGCCAGCAGGCTTTGAATACTCGCTTTATCGAGCGATGTATGGTGCGCGAGTTGCGCGATACGCATACCGCGTGCAAGTGTCTCCGGTTCATCGCGTGCCCCTTTATCATGAGCAAACAAAGCCACATCAACGCAATGATTCGTATGGGTGACGATGCCACGCACAGGCCGCAGCACGTATTGACCTATCGGCGTCGCTTCGACACCGGCAATATCACCTGTGCGATCGGCTAGTAAATGATGGCATGAGGTGCAACGAGACGCGTTGGCAATGCTATCGATGGCATCCTGTACGGAATGAGCGGTATCAAGCACAGTGCGCAAGAGAACGTGCATCGGGACTGCTGGCCCCTCATGATCACTGTCTGAAATCAGCAAGTTGATACACATAGCCAGCCCATACGCATTGATACCAATCTTGCCCACAATTCCGGCCTCGGTCAGCGTAATCAATTCTGGCCCATCGTCAGGACGGATATGCCACGCGATCACCGAACCAGCCAGCCCAGGATGCCAGTCCCAATTCTGTGCCAGCCACACATGTCCATCAGGAGTTGCCTGTGCTTGCACACCAATAGCCGTACATTCGCCACGCTGCTTGACACCATACATCAACTCTGTGCGCGCATTAATTGCCACAATCTCACGCACATCGCAGCCCGCACCATCCGCAATGCCATGCATCTCCTCTAACAAGGCCGGCGCATATCCCGCAATCACGGGCATGAACCGCTCAGCTTGGGCAAAAACAGCCTCGCGGCGCAAACCCGCCCGTGCGCGGAAAATCGCCATATATGACCTGACGGTATGTCTCACGCGCTGCGGCTCAAGACGGCCAAGCCCTCGCCCTCGCAGAAATGGCGTCCCTTGCGTAGTAATATGCGGAATATGGCGGTCGGGTGCTTGCATAGCATCTCACTCCTTATTTTCTTGTCATGGCTATACGCAAATCATACGTTCCACCACTGCCTATGCCACCTGCGTGCTGCGGCTAAAGCAGCAAGCGTCTGCGGCTCCAGAATCGTTTGACTGCGCTCTAGTTCAGCCGAACCAGCATACAGGTCAATAATCCCCGTCTCTACATTCGTCAGTGCTTCTACCGCTCCTACTGTGCAGTAAGGAACATATGCGGCACTATACCCTCCTGCTTGCAGTAGCACCAAACGCCCGGCACAGACATCTTCTGCAAGATCAACCATCAACGAAGCAATAGTCCTATAACCGGCCATGCTCATCATCATCTGCGCCAATGGATCAAGCCAACTGGCATCCTGGCCCGCTGTCACCAAGATCAACTGCGGGCGGAATTGCCTGCCAATCGGCACGACCAATTGCTCAAAGGCTGCACGATAACCTCTATCGCCCGTGCCAGGGGGCAAAGGAATATTGACGGTAGAACCAAGACCCGCTCCGCTCCCAACTTGTTCCAGTTCTCCCGCCAACTTGGGATACCAGTTTTGCTGATGAAGCGAGCAGAAGAGTACGCCATGATCCTGATAAAAAGCATCCTGTGTCCCATTGCCATGATGCACGTCCCAATCAACAATCATGATGCGCTCCAAGCCATAGCGGTTACGGGCATGGTGGGCAGCGATCACCGTATTGTTGAAAAGACAGAATCCCATCGCATGATTGCTCATGGCATGGTGACAGGGGGGACGTAATAGCGCATAGGCATTGTGTACCCGGCCCTCCAAAACCGCACTCACGGCATTCATGCCACCACCCGCAGCATAAAGGGCCGCCTCATACGAAGCTGCACTCAAAACCGTTTCCTCATCGACATCGCCCCAAGCTCCCTGTGATGGGCCACCAGCCGCACACGCTTGTATACCAGCAATGTATGCTCGCGTATGATAGACCGCCAGCTCATCTTCCGTCGCCATCCGCGCAGGAATCGACAGCATCCGTTCTGTCAAACCCGTACCATCCAGAAATTCTTTGATGCGTTGAATAATAAAAGAAGACGATGGATGAGCTTCTGGTGAGACGGAAAACGTGCCCGTGCGCGTCTTTACTTGGGCCTCTACCCCGGTATCATGCGCGAGGAAATGCTCGTCGAAAACAAAACCTGTGCGAGATGCGAACATTGTCATAGCCCTTTCTGAAAGATGTGTTTCTATCATACAATATGCACAGTTGGGTTTCTATTGATGGCACGCATAGCCTTAACAGCGTAAGTATCACAACAATAGGACGAATAATGGACCAGCATATACAGAAAAACCAAATAGACGAAATAGATCAGCGTATTATTGAAGCACTCCAGCAAGACGGACGGCGTCCTTTTACCAAAATAGCGGCTGATCTAGGCATCTCGGAAGCTAGCGTCCGTCAACGGGTTGCGACACTCATTAACACGCAGGTAATGCAAATTGTAGCTGTTACCAACCCTGTAAAATTGGGATTTGCCCTGGCGCAGATGATCGGCATCCGCGTTTCAGGAGAACATTTGCTCGAAGCCGCACAACAAATCGCAACCTTCGATGAAGTCATTTATCTCATTCTCTGTACAGGGCGTTTCGATATGCTAGCAGAAGTCGTATGCCGCGATAATGACCACTTTCTAAAATTTCTCACCGAGAAGCTATATCGCGTACAGGGAGTACAACAAGCAGAAACGTACACCTATTTACGCGTCTGCAAGGATACCGGAACACTTGTGAGATTATTTCCGCCTTTTCCCAAGATGGTAAACTTGGGGGAATAGCTGCTTTCTACCCTCCCCTAAACAATCTTTTCCGTGTCGGTATATACAATCATAGCATGGCAGCGGTCTTATTCATTCGGTTCGCTGGTATTGGGAAAAGGCGGTGTGATATAGTTTTGCTCGAATTCCACAGTATGAAACACTCGGACGACTTCCGCAGTATCTCTTGAAAGTTTTGACCTCCATTAATTAGATGCGATTACCCTGGCCTGTTTGGCCGTAACATATACATGGCTTCAAGCGTAGTGTATAATGCGTGTACGACCACGCTAGACTGATCCTATTCTCTATTTGGGCATACATACAGATAAGATCAACCTGTGACCGATCAGCAGGCTAACAGTGGCCTTGCCCATCACAGTAACTCTGTTCAGCGAAATGAAGGGAACGTCCTGATGATAGAGACAACGCCGTCGGGTACGGTACTATATGGACG
>DAICZM010000061.1:0-6602 GCA_027311145.1 Ktedonobacterales bacterium | reverse complement strand
ACGCTATCGTATCGAACGCGTGCTGGGCAGCGGAGGTTTTGGACACGTATATCTGGCAGTAGATCAGATATCGCTTCAACAATACGCTGTAAAAGAATATTTAGTAACAGGCGCAAGCGGGCAGGAACAACTCAGACATGAAGCCAATGTATTAGGTCAACTCCATCACCCTAACCTTCCTGCCTTCCATGATGCTTTTAACGAACGCGGACGCTACTACGTCGTTCTCAATTATATTGAAGGCAATGATTTGACAGACCTCATTCGCCTGGCACGTCAACGCAATGAGGTCATCCCTATCACACGCATCCTCATGTGGGTACTCTCTGTCTGTGATGCCGTCACCTTCCTCCACCGACAACAACCCTCCGTCATTCATCGTGACATTAAACCTGACAATATTCGCATTACATCCGACGGCACTGCTGTATTGGTCGATCTCGGCAATGCCAAAGCCGCGGCTGACGGCGCACGTACACTTGTCTTTATCCGTCACCAGGGAACACCCGGCTATGCCCCACTCGAACAATACCCTGGCGGCAGCGGAACCGATGTGCGTTCTGATGTCTATGCACTGGGGGGCACACTCTATTTTGCCTTGACCGCTCACGAACCACCTAGCGTCTCCACCCGCCAAGCTGCACAACCCGGTCAGCCAGACCTGCCATCACTCCAGCAACTCCTTGCTAGCAATCCCCCTGAAGATGGCAACGACATCAATGTAGGCCGCCAATATCGTGCCCCTAGTGCCAAATCAGCACGCCCTAGCGCGCGCCATGCACGCCATCTCGCCCAACTTGCCACACTGTCCCCTGACCTTCTACAGTATTTGAACGCTACCATTCAAAAAGCCATGGCGATGAAACCCAAAGATCGCTATCCTTCCGTGGCTGAATTTGCCTCTGACGTGCGCTCCGTTCTCGATGCCATCGCGGCCCCTCAACAAACCCCTTCAGGGCGCGTCATAGACCCACACAGCACACAACCAGACCTGCCAATGCTTTACGAGGCGATACAGGCCGCACAAAGCAGTGCCGACGCGGAAAAACATGGGCCTTCGCCCATCACACCTTCGGGACAATTCACCAAAATTTGTCCGCGTTGCGGTACACCTCTCGCTCCACAAGCCGTTTTCTGCTCACGCTGTGGAACGACACTCACCTCATCTTCATACCAGACGACACCGGACATCCAACCAGCAACGCGACCAAGCACTACGGATACTGCTCATCATATCTCCGACGAACAAACACTCATCATCCCACCACCAGCAAGCGGACAAGTCATGATGCAAACCCCATCGTCGACCAGCATGCATACGCCTGTTGACAAAACTGGCTCTGCTGCTCCTTACGTGATTCAATCGCAAGCCCAAGCTCAAACGCCTGCGGCGGCCATTATGCGCACACCGGTCGAACAGGCCTCTCGCCGCTTTGTCAATGGACTCAAACAAACACCTCAACCCGCTCATTCTTCCTCAAGCAGCCAGAATACATCTTCGCATCTTAACTCTAGTATTGAACCGAAAATAGTAATTTTCATGGCTATCATCTTAATTATTCTGTTAGCTATTATGGTCGTGCTGCTCATTATGCAGAGTCATCATGCTCATCTTGCCACCATTCACCCGGTACTCGCATCTCTTAGCTCGCCTCGGGTTGTGTCACAATGAACGAACCCTCACTCTACGCCCTTCTTCACCCATTGCGCATTCTTTTGCTCGGCTACGGCAATGTAGCTCAATCATTTCTTACGCTCCTTGCTTCTCGCAGTGAATGGCTCGGGCGTGAATTTGGTGTACATCCGCTGATTAGTGGCATTGGAACACGCAACACAGGTTTCTCTGTTCACCCTACGGGTATTACCCCAAGACAGTTTATCCAGACACCGCAAGCTCGTTCCTGGTTTGCAGCTCAGGCCACTCCACTGCATGATGCCCAGGCCTTCATTCAATCCGGGCGTGCTGTTGGTGCATCCATTCTCATTGAGCTGACCACCCTACAACCACGCGATGGGGAACCAGCCATTACACACATTCGCACCGCTTTCCAAGAGGGAATGGATGTCATCACGGCTAATAAAGGACCGCTTGCCTATGCACAAACCGAACTGCAAGAGGAGGCACGCCGCTCCAATCTTCAGTTTCGCTTCGAGTCGACTGTCATGGATGGCTTGCCGCTCATCAATCTTGCCCAGTTCACCCTACAAGCAGTTGAAATACACGCATTTCGCGCATTATTAAATACTACCAGTAGTCTTGTATTAAGCATGATCGAGCAAGGCTTTTCCTTAGAACAAGCGATCCAAAAAGCACAGCAGCTTGGTATAGCGGAGGCCGATCCCTGGTATGACCTGGATGGCTGGGATGCCGCGCTGAAAACAACTATTTTGGCCAACAATTTGCTCGATGCTCATATCACACCTGCAATGGTCAAACGCGAAGGGATTCGTAACTTGACAACCGAGGACATTTTTGCCGCCGCCCTCAGCGGTTCACCTATCCGCCTTGTCAGTAGTGCATCACGTGTACGCGGCATGGTGACCGCATCAGTACGTCCACAGCCGATCACGGCCGACGATATTCTGCGCGTTGCACAGGGCACGACAAGCGTGATTTCCTTAGACACCGAAGCGATGGGCACAATCACACTCATCGAACACGAACCGCTGGTTTTACAAACAGCCTACGGCGTCCTAAGTGATCTGATTACCATCTTGCGCCAGAAACAGTCCGTTTGAGCAGTAAGAAGAACACAAAACCAAGATTGTCGGCACATCTGGAGCAGTGGCCTGTTGCATGAAGCAGAGCATGTCTAGATCGGATGTGCTTCCTGACTCATTGGAGGGGGAAAGCGAGGGCCTCTTCTCGTAGCCGTTGCACATCGTGCATCGGTGGGACACCGAAGAGGCTTTTGTATTCTCGATTGAAGTGGGAGGTGTCCTGGTAACCCACGCGATAGGCCGCACTGGCCGCGTCAAGGTCTTCGCCTAACATCAAACGGCGGGCTTCCTGGAGCCGCAGCCGCTTCTGAAATTGCAAGGGACTCATGGCCGTGACAGCCTTGAAGCGGTGATGGAAGCCCGAGACGCTCATGCCTAGCTCGCGCGCGAGATGCTCAATGCGCAGTGGTTGGTCGAAGTCTTGACGAAGCCGCGCAACCGCTCTAGCAATGTAGGGTGTATAGCCTCCTTGAAGAGCAAGGTGACAGAGTCGGCTACCCTGTTCGCCCATCAGGAGTCGGTAGATAATTTCCCGCGTGATTAGCGACAGGAGGACCCGCGCTTCGGCAGGGGCATCCAGGAGTCTGACGAGCCGAACGAAAGCATCCAACAGGTTCCCATCCAATGGACTGACGTCGATAGCTCTTACACCGGCATGATCTCTCGGCAAGGTGTAATCGGTCTCAACCATGACCGAACTGACGAGGGTGGGGGTAAGTTCCAGGCGGAGACTGAGATAGGGCCGTTCCTTCGAGGCTTCCAGGACCTGACTGACGCGGGGCAACTCGACAGTAGCGAGCAGGTACTGTGAGGGAGTGTACCGATAGCGGCTGTCGCCAAGAAGGACCTCTTTGCTCCCCTGAGCAATCACGCACACAGATGGCTCGAGTACACTGTGAACAGGCTTGAGAGGCAAGGAAGAGCGAGACAGATGAAGCCCTGGGAGCAACTGGATGCTCCCATCTTCGCGGATGGCTCGCGCGATCCGTACAACCAGTTCCTCGCGGTTGGCTTGCACCCATTGTGCTTCACGTTCGGCTTGCTGGTGGATCATCACATTCATCGGACCCTCTTCTCTTGTTTCCCATCACTCATCTGGAAGATTTTGCAGAATCAGACAATCATTCTCGACAATCATTCTACCACCTTGCACGCTAGAGCGTCTATACTACCTCTATCAGCTCTCCCGTGAGAGCAACCATGTATCATGGACCCAGAGATATGCGTATCGATCAGGTCCTCGATCCGATCATTCAGAAAACTTGATTCGTCACCCGTCCTTGATATGAAAGAACATGCCTCTCTGCTTTTGCAAGACATGATGGAGCTTTGAACAGTGTTGACTTGCCCACTCAATTATGTTAAAATATACGCATGGCAAACACATACAACATTCAAGAGTTCGGGAAACTGATCGGCAAGTCTACCAAAACGCTGCAAAAGTGGGATCGAGAAGGCAAACTCATTGCTCATCGCTCTCCACAATCGAATCGACGCTACTACACACACGATCAATACCTTGAATACCGAGGATTGAAAGCGGCTGATAAAGGACAGACCATCGTGTATGCCAGAGTATCGGGAGCGGCACAAAAGCCTGATTTGCTCAATCAACGGGAAGCATTGAAAGCCTACTGTGGTACTCACCACATTCCTGTGGATGCGTGGTTACAAGACATTGGCAGCGGTCTCAACTACAAACGCAAGAACTTTAACGCGCTCATGGAGCAGATTGAGCTAGGCAACGTCAGACGCCTTGTCATTGCTCATCGAGACCGTCTCGTTCGCTTTGGCTATAGCTACTTTGAGGCCTTTTGTGAACGGCACAACTGCGAGATCGTGGTGATGAACGAGGATACGTTCTCACCTGACCAGGAAATGGTTCAGGACTTGATCGCCATCATCACGGTGTTTGCCGCTCGCTTACACGGTTTGCGTTCCTACAAGAAAGTGTTGAAAGATGCTGCTTTGCACAAAGATCAAGATACACCTGACTGACCAGGATGCGGCCACCCTTGAATGGATGCAGGGCAAGTGTCGCGGCCTGTACAACTGGTGGGTCATGAAACTCAGAGACGGGGAACACTGGAACGTCAACGCCTGCAAGAAGACGCTGGCCGCAAGCCGATTGCATGACCCAGAACTCAATGACGTGTATGGCAAGCTCTTGGCCGAGGTCTACTTCCGCTTAGATGGCGCTATGCAAGCCTTTTTCCGGCGCGTGGCAAACGGTGAAACACCAGGCCTTCCGCGTGTGCGCCCACGCCACTGCTTTTTCACGCTGGTCTATCCTGCCATGTATCTCAAGATCGAAGGGAAGACGCTGCTCTTGCCCACTGGCGGCAGAGGTGCGAAGAAACGCTTCCCGACGGTCGTGGCAACGCTCACCGAGACGCCGCCAGCAGTGTTCAAAGAGGTTGCCATCAGTCGCGATGGACGCGGCGACTACTACGCCTCATTCCCGTATCAGGTTGAGGAGCAACCACAGCAGCATGGTCAGGTTGTCGCTTTTGATCTGGGTATCAAGACGCTGGCAACGGGCGTCAATGAGCAGGGGCGCGTGTACGCTATTGGCGGTTTTAAGGGCGCGCGCTGGTACAATCGGCAACTCGACAAAATCAGAGCAAAACGGGACAGGTGCAAGAAGAAATCACGCCGATACATCCATCTGAGCAAGGTCTACAAGCGCGTCTCCCAGAAGAAGCGCAACAAGCAACGGGATAGCTTGCACAAAGCATCCCATCTGATAAGCCACACACTGGTTGAGAGAACTGTGGTGGTGGGCGATCTCTCGCAACGACAGATGGTGATAAAAGAGCATCAGGAGCGCAACAAAGCCCTCAATCGGGCGGTCTATAATGATTGGGGTTTGTACACGTTCACACGGATGCTTGTCTATAAATGCCAGTTGTCGGGCAAAGAGTTGGTCTTCTTAGATGAACGCTCTACCTCCAAGATGTGCAGTGGCTGTGGCACAGTGCAACCAATGCCACTCTACAAGCGGACGTATTGCTGTCGGAACTGTGGGTTGGTCATGGACAGAGACGAAAACGCTGCCGTGGTGCGCCGTTTCGGTGCATATCAAATTTCTCCTACAGGGAGATGAGGTCGGGAGCAAATGACCTCAAGGACACCCAACCTACCTGGCGTGGAAACACAAAGGGGAAAGTAGCATGTTGGGAAAGCGGTTAAACCAGAAGGTATGTATGGTGATGCACCGCAAGTCCTGTGCGCAAGGTGAAGCCTGGATTGGTTAAACCCAAGTCTCTAGCGGTCTAAGCGTTGGCTCATCACACCATACCTGAAGTGATGCTATCGGAATATCTACCTATTCATGGCGGGTAGAGAAAACTCTCTCCGATAGGCGACCAGTAGTGAACTGGTTGAAAGGGACGAAATGGGCACCTAAACGCACTCAACGTTTGATATGCGCAAATGCGGGATCGCCTACAAGACGAGAGTCTCATGGCGACGGAGTTTCCATAGTACTCAAATGCTCAGTGTAATGCCTGAGACACGGGGAAGGGAAACAGGGAAATGCACTGAACCCAAGCGAATGATAAGGCCGCGAGATGCGTAAGTCCAAGTCAATATTCGATTGTAAAGGTGCAAGAACCGGAGAGCCGTGTGCATCGAAAGGTGCAAGCACTGGTTCGGGGAGGGGCGGCAGGAAAAGGTCCGAAAGGAACCTCACTTACCGCCTACTCTACAACATTTTAGCGAAGGCCATAAGCAGTACCGGCGGGCAGTCGGGAACTGGCCCCCTCGCGGGGTGAAACGCTTCTGGACAGACTACCGCTACCCTCGGAGTTGCAAGACTCCTTGAGCACGTAGGCTGGTGGAAAGAAGAACCCCCGTTGCTTTAGCACGGGGAGTGTCAG
>DAICZM010000619.1 GCA_027311145.1 Ktedonobacterales bacterium | reverse complement strand
CCCGGTGAGCGCTGCGGTAAATATGATCCGCTCGGGACGTGAGAGTTCAGAATTCCTCCAGAGCAAAAATAACGCGGATCCAAAGAGCGAAAGATAGAGCAGTAACGCCGGGGCGCCGCCCGCGACAAGCCAATCGATAAACGCGTTATGCGCTCGATCGAACCATTGCTCTTGCGTGTACAAAGACGGATCGTAGAACTTGTTAAAGACATAATTGAAGCCCTCCTGCCCCCACCCAACGATTGGGCGTTCAAGAAACCCTTCGAATGCCATGTGCCAAATAGTGAAGCGGGTCTGACCGGCGGCTAGCGAAATTGAATCGATACGCTGTAGCGTATGGTTGCTCTCGACAAAGTGCGTATGACGAGCGAGGTAGAATCCTCCCACGAGAAGCACGAGACCGATGAGCGCAAATACCGCTATGCGGCGAATGCGTTTGCTTGCGGTGAGTGCTGTCAAAAGCAGCGCGAGACCAAGCGCCAAGGCCAAACCAACTACCGTACCACGTGTTTCTGTGTAAAAAATTAGGACCACCTCTATGACGGCGAGTGAGATGAGCGACCATTTAAGCCAGGGATGCTTCTCGGTAAATGCGAGCCAGAGCGCAACGAATACGTTAAAAAGGAAATAGATCGCCAGATACGCGGAATTACCCAAGGTCGCGTCAATACGCGTTGAACCCTGATTTATTGGAATTTGGCCGGCGAGCTGCAGGAACGCGTACCCAGAAACAATGATTGAGACTGCAATCGATGCAAGGAACCATGCGCGCCATTTTTTCTCCACACGTAGTACCGCGCTTGAAACAAAGAAAAACCCAAGCAAATGTATAAGGAGTACCCAGCCTTCCATGCGTTCGAAATTGCTCCAAAAGGCTTTTGCGACATTTACCGCAAACAGATCGGCAACAAACATCCACGCAACGAAACAAACAACCGCTGCACCGATGAGCGAATAACGTGGTCGGTATTCCTTATCCAAAAGGGCGAGTACGACCCACGCCGCAACCGCTATTTCAACTAGGATACGGAAATAGAATGTCTTGCCGGTGATGAAGGGGAAGAAGTAACTGTTCACGATGAGAAGCGGCGTAAGCGGGATGAGAAAGAGCGCCGCGAGCGCTATCCATCTGGCAATCTGCTTTGCGATTCCACCACTCTGCATAATGCAAAGAACTATACCATATGCCGAAAACACACAACGCTCCGCATTAGCGGGGCGTTGTGTGTTTTGGCAAGGCCAGATCTTACCAAGATGGTTGAGGTAACTTAAACTAGAACCTCCAACTGAAGAGACCCCACATGTGCTGTTGCTGTTGCGCGAGAACCTGCAAACGTGCTTGTGCTTCCTGCAATGCCGTAATTTGAGCCTTTAGGATTGTCTGCACATTAACCGAAATATTTGCCTGCGCGAGCAGTTTGGTGAGATCACTGATGCGTTGTTGATTCTGTGTAACCTGCTCTGTGATGATCTGCGCCGCAGCAGTATCACCCCCAAAGAGAAGTTTGGTAAGGAACCCGCGCGACTGTATCTGCGCTTCAGCATTCGTCGTCGACGCGACCGAATTGTTCATCTGCTGTGCTATCACCGACACCTGTCCTCCGATTCCGCCGAGCAAATCCTTCGAGGCAAGGAGCGAATGCACTGCAAGACGCACCGGATTCACATTCTTCATGATGCTCTGTATCTCTGGCGAAGAACTCGCTTCTTCCTGATCGAGTTCCTGTTGACGCGCTTCAATCGACAACTTCAACTGCCCAAACGAGAGCGCCGCAGTCGTTGTGCTTTCAAGCGAGAACGGGAGACCTCCTTCCCTTATTTTGAGGGCCGCCTCTGCTTCGTGCTGCACACCTTCTCGCGACCGTTCGCTCACATGCTGCGTGATCTCAGTCGAGGATGATTGGTTCGATCCGCTTCCCTCTCCAGAACCCATACCGTACCCTTCTCCGGCATGTACCGAAGCACTTGTCGAAGCATTCGAGGAATCGTTCCCGCTCTGCACCTGGACCGTTACTCCTGCATCCACATTTAAACCGCCCTGTCCGTCACCGCTGTTGCTATCAGCGGAAGCTATGGCTGGCAATCCGCTCATAGCAAGCGCCAGCATAACTGTCCAAAATCCGTAGATGTAATTCTTCATACGGGTTGAATATTGGTTATTACTATACGTATAAGTATACGCTACTGTGGTAGACGCCCAGCCAACGAATCTCTTACGGATTATTGAAACCCCGCCTCACGTCATCCATGTTCCAGTCTAAGTGGTACGATAGCGGCACGAGCATTTGGTTATACTCTATATACATGTCTAGCTTTAAATATCGCATCCATAGCC
>DAICZM010000618.1 GCA_027311145.1 Ktedonobacterales bacterium | reverse complement strand
CGTGCTGGCCAGATCGCCCATCGTGAACTCCGCCTGAACTCCGTGTCCACAACCATACAGCAATGACTGCCCATTTTGCAGTGACAAAAAAGTCATCAGCGGTGCATCAATACCCCGCCAGTGAACCAACTACCCAGTGAGCGATAATGCCGCCGGCGACCGAGTGTCTCGCTCACTCTACTTACTTAGACACCATACCCGCCACAAAATGTTCCCGATTTTTGTAATTTTTCCAAAGTTTGACCTGACAATCCAGTAAACCCACTTCTAAATCCCCACCAATATGGAGCTTCAAAGCCCCTCTAATTGACTATCCCAGCCAAACGAGAGAAAATAGAAAAGTTGTACCCCGCCTAAGTGTCCTGTGGCGCAGCTGGGAGCGCGCTTCCATGGCATGGAAGAGGTCATCGGTTCGATCCCGATCAGGTCCACCAAATCTCTCAACAACTTAGCGGACATCCTCCAAATTGCTTGCCCGCATTTTGCCCGCAAATTGCAGGAGCTTGCCGCGAAACGGTACTACGATCGTCTTTTTCTCTCCTTCCTTATTGTTCTGCCGCTCTATCCTCGAAGAGCAGTCGTGGTTGGAATTGCTGAGGTTTCCCCCGCCTTCCGAGCTCCTGGCGGATGCTGCCAGCGGTTGTTGAGGCGTTGGCCCTTCAGTACCTGTGGCTACCAACTCATCGTGAATCGAGTTGATCGCCGTGCGCACCTCCTTCTCCAGCGACTGCATGTAGACATCCATCGTCGTTGCAAGCCGGGTATGTCGCATGAGGCCTTGGATGTCCTTGGGATGACCTTTAGTCTTGCCAAGCGTAGCGATCGTGCGGCGGATTACCTGGAAGTTCAGCTTCGGGAAGCCTAGCTCTCTGGCCAGTTTGTGAAGGACGCGGTGCCGATAGTTGCTTGAGTCCATCGGTCCACCGAAACGGCCTGGAAACATAAAGCCGTTCGGAGAGGTGTCTTGTCCTTTCTTCCGGCAATCCTCGCGGTACTCCAGGATCTCGTCCGCCAAGATATCAGCAATCGGAACCTTGGTCAGACTTCCCTTGGTCTTGCCGTAGTGACGAATCTTGCCCTTGTAGACCGTCTCCTGAATGTCCAGGGCATGCGTCTCTTCGAGCAAGCATCTCCACCGGAGTGGAAACAACTCGCTGGGCCGAAGAGCGTTCGACATATCCAGTTTCATCAGAATCCAGTCACGCAGACTCAGTTCATCCAGCTTTTCCAGGGCTGCACGGAGCTGATCCCAGGACAATGTTGTCTTGTCGACCTCCCGCAGGTTCGTGGGAGTCTTCACCATTCGCGCAGGATCCTTTGGGAGGTAGCCCTGATCGACTGCCTCCGCAAAGATGGCCCGCATGTAGGATCGGATCTGCAAGACTCTGTCCTTGGAACGACTTTTCGCCAGTTTATTGAGGTGGGTCTGCAGGATGAGTTTGTCGAAGTTCTCCAAGCGGTAGTCATGGAACGCATCGACGAGATCTGCCTGAATGAGGTATTTTTTCACTTTGGCAGTCTCCTCTCTCCAGTCCCCCTCCTTCAGAGGCAAGTAGCGGTTTTTGACGAACCAATCGAAGGTGACTGCTGCATTTGGGACAACTTGATCCCCGCTTGAGCGTCCACCCAGTTTGGCAAGTTCAACCTCTAATCGTTCTCTGGCCTGAGATTTCGACATCTCAGCCCGAAGCCCAAGAACGATGGAGGCTGTGATCAGTTTTGGTTCTTTCGTTGCAGAGTCAAGCTCGGTGCGGCGGAAACAGCCATGCCATTTCTTCCCCCGTAGTCTGACCCATCCTTTTTGATATGAGACTCCCATTTGCTCCTCGATTTCTGTGTGGAGGAAACAAGTGGCCGTTCCCAGTTTACCGGCGTCTCCGGTGCAAATGGGCGGCCTGTTCCCGCTCGCTGAGGAACGCTTCAATCTGGCTGGAGCGATAGCGCAGAGCCCCGTCACTCATGCGAATAACCGGGAGGTAGGGCAATCTCCGGGACGAGTGGTCCCAAACCCAGTCCCTTGTGACGTTTAGTCGCGTCGCGACATCCTCCGCAGTAAGGAGAGGATCGGTGTGGTGCGCCCGATCCTGCATTTGCAATAACGCCATAACTGTTCTCCCTTCACTTCTCCCTCGGTACGCCGGACACAGCCGGCGAACAGGTGCATCTTGGGTCTGTCGTCGATTTCGGTCAAATCGAGGTGCTCGGGATTTTGACCGAAGCAGTCTTTATTCACTAGGCAGCTCTATTTGACCGAGTTTCGATCCCGCCCCATTCTGACTCCGCTTAGGAGGAACGAATATGGCGGACAGGACATCGAGATTCTGGGTAGCAATCCTCATAACC
>DAICZM010000617.1 GCA_027311145.1 Ktedonobacterales bacterium | reverse complement strand
ATAGTGGCCTTGTTTATAGTTTAGATTGCCCAGGCTTTGAATAGCCAATGCGATAGAACGTTGTGACTGCAAGTCGCGAAAAATGGTCAGAGCCTCTTGTATACGTTGATGGGCCGGTCCATAGTGGCCTTGATCGGCGGCCAGACTGCCCAGATTAAGCAAGGTGAAAGCCAGACCATAGCGGTTCTCCAGTGTGCGCAACATTATTACAGACTCTTCTAAAAACTGGCGCGCCTGCTCCGGCTGTCCTTGATGCCGTGTCAAATTGCCGAGGTTGTTTAGCGCAACAGCACAACTACGGAGATCGCCCAACGCGCGGAAAATAGCGAGAGCGTCGGTATAGAGTTGATATGCTTGATCTGGTCGTCCTAACTCGCGGGCCAAAATGCCTTGATTATGCATGGTAGTCGCAATGCCATGCTGGTCATGTAAGGCCCGAAACAGAGCTAACGCTTCTTCATAGAGCTGCTGCGCCTGTTCTGGCTGCCCTTGTTCAGCTGCCAGATTGCCCATATTTTTTAGCGTATCGGCCAATCCACGCTGGTCTTCTAGGGATCGTAACATCGCGAGAGCCTCCGCAAACAGCATATGCGCCTGCTGCAATTGCCCTTGCTTCCAAGCAAGACCGCCTAATTCCCGTAACGTTTGCGCCACTCCAGTCTGCTGCCCACTTTCGCGTGCCAACGAGAGACTGCTCTGCCAGTATGTTTGTGCCTGCACATAATTTCCACGCTGTTCGGCAATTTTCCCGAGGTAGAGCCACGCGCTCGCTTCTCTCATAGCACTTTTCAGGGTGCGCGCCGCCTCAAGAGAACGTTGGAGATAAGTTTCAGCGACGGTATAGAGACCCCGTGTGATGAGTAAGGGGGCATAGGCATGCACGCCCTGCACATAGGCCTCTAACATACCCATTGCATGCGCTGCTTCCAGGGCTGCCATAATATTACTATTTTCACCATCTAACGCCGGATAATCAATGCTATGTGATTCTACATACAGCACAAAATAATTGACTAACCGCTCGGTCACGGTCTTATCTGTCAGATGAACATGTGCATAATCAGCAATCGTCTGATGCATCGTATAGCGTCCGGGACCGCTGCTCTCAAGTAGCCCTGCATCGGTCAATTCATCAACTGTCTCTACCGACAAAGCAGCGATAGCCAGAGCAGCTTCCTCGGAAAACGTGTTTGGCTTGGGGGGAAACACCGAGAAAGCTCGCAGAGCAAGACGTGCCTCTGCACTGACCTGCTGGTCACTCATCCCAATCACCGTGTAGAGCGACAAGGGGGTATCTGTGTGTAAACTGGGATGTCTGCCGATCAGTGCTTGTGGTTCATGCAGGCGTAGCCGTTCATCAACATTGCGCAAGCGTTCTAGAGCGGCGCGCAACCTACGGGGTTGCCCACTATGAGATTGGGCTCGCAAGAAATTCCCCAAAAGTGTCAAGGCTAGCGGAAGGCCACCGACAGCCTCGACAAGAGCTTGGACATCCTTTGCTTCGGCTCGCACGATTTCCGGCGACAAACGCACAAGTAATTTTTGCCCATCTGTATCATCTAATTCGCGCACAACAATTGCATTATCTGGGGCAAAGCGGCTTGCAATCTCAGGGAAGCGCGTCGTCACCAGATGGACACACTGAGGGCCACCAAGCTGAAAAGCCAGTGCCTCTGCGATTTTCCAGGCATCATCAATGACCAACAACATGCGCCGCTGTCCAATAGCGGCATGAATACTGGTGGCCCACGCCTGCGGACGGCTCCGTTGCGCAGGATCGAGTGGGGCACACTGCAAAACCGTTCCCCAACGGCTCAAAAGGCCCAACACGTCAGGTTCATAGCCGAGACCAGCCCAGAGAATACCATCGGCGAAATGCGCACGAATTTCTGCATTGTGCGCCAGGACAGTTGCCAGTGCCGTTTTGCCCACACCCGGCAAACCATTGAGAGCAAAATGCGCAGAACTTTCTTCACTCAGGAGCAGAGCTTTTAGTTTGGCAAGCAGGTCTTCGCGTCCAATCAGGCCATATTCACGTGCAGGTGGCGGCGGAATAGCCGGATCAACCACAGCAACAGGCGCGAAGAGGGTTGGGGCGACAAGCTCATGCTGCTCCGTTTCCGTTATAGCAGCTTCCTCCATTTCGGTAGGCAGCAGGCCAAGCTCAGCAACACTCAGGCCAAAAAGAGCCGAGAGTTTCTGGCGGAAATGGGGACTGGGCAATGTAACACCACGCTCCCAGCGACTAACGGTAAACGCATCGGTTCCTACTGTTCGTGCCACATATTCCTGTGACCAACCTTGCTGCTCACGAACGCGCTTGAGATGCAGGTTAGGAGCTACTTTTGTC
>DAICZM010000616.1 GCA_027311145.1 Ktedonobacterales bacterium | reverse complement strand
TATCAAATCGGTGCGGCAAACTATCTAGTGTTGCTCAATGCCCAGCAGTCATATCAGCAAACCCGGATTGCCTTAGCGCAAGCAAGTGCCAGCCGATATGCAGATACCGCCGCTTTGTTCCAATCCTTGGGTGGCGGATGGTGGAATCGTAATGACACGGACAGTGTCGTGTCCAAGCAAAAAACAGGAGACAGCAAGCATGAAGATTAAACTCGATCGAGAACTGACCCAACAGAGAGGGCCGCAATGACAAAACGGATGATAATCATGCTCGTTTTAGCCAGCCTGGTATTCGGCGGTATATTCGGCTATCAGGCATTTAAGGGGCACATGATGAAAAAATTCATGTCATCCGTGGGTGGTGCCGCACAGACTGTTTCGACCATGAAAGCCGGATATCAAGAATGGCTACCACAACTCGACGCAGTCGGCAGTTTGCATGCAATTGATGGTGCTGAGGTCAGTCCAGAAGTATCGGGTACGGTTTCCGCCATTCATTTTAAGCAGGGTGAGGACGTACAAAAAGGGAAAGTACTCGTCGAACTGATTGCTGACGATGACATTGCCAAGCTCCATGCGCTTCATGCCGCCTCCAACATAGCCAAGATCATTTACGAACGCGATAAGTTGCAACTCGGATTCAAAGCCATAAGTCAACAGACGTTGGAGATGGATGAAGCGACTCTCGCGCAAGCTAAAGCTAACGAGGCCCAGCAGCAGGCACTGGTGAATAAAAAATCCATTTCTGCACACTTTTCGGGGCGGGTTGGTGTGCGCATGGTAAGTGTTGGTCAATATCTGAGTGCCGGTACGCCAATCGTTTCGTTGCAAGCGCTGGATCCAATCTACTTGGATTTTTCGATCCCACAGCAAAATATCAGCTTAATCCATCATAAGCAAAAGGTGACTGCCAAGACGGATGCTTATCCGGGTGAGCAATTTGACGGAGAGATATCAGTGGTTAATCCTGAAGTGGACAGCGGCACACTCAACGTGAAGGTGCGTGCGAAATTGAGTAACCCTCTGCATCGATTGTTGCCAGGCATGTACGCTTCCGTGGAGATTTCCAGTGGTGCGGCCCAGCGTTATATTACCCTTCCGCAAACTGCCGTCACTTATCACCCATACGGCAATATCGTGTATCTGACGGAGCAGCAGGGTGTTGATGATAAGGGCAAACCCAAATTCGTCGCAAAGCAGGTGTTTGTGACAACTGGGGATAGACGCGGCGATCAAGTGGCGATACTCAAAGGACTCAAGGAAGGTGACATCGTAGTGAGTACAGGTCAGGTCAAGCTGCATAACGGTTCGTTTATCACGATCAACAATGACATCCAGCCGAGCAACGAACCGCATCCTCAGCCCACGGATGAATAACACAGGAAAGTTGCAATGAAATTTACAGATATTTTCATCCGGCGACCTGTGCTGGCCGTGGTAGTCAGCTTGGTGTTATTGGTGCTGGGGTTGCGCTCTTTCGGTACGCTATCCGTGCTGCAGTTCCCGCGCACGCAAAACGCGATCATCACCGTGAGCACTACGTATTTCGGTGCCGATCCTGCTCTGGTTGCCGGATTCATCACCACGCCGCTGGAAAACGCGATCGCCCAAGTCAACGGCATCGATTACATGAGCTCGACCAGTACCAACAGCAGCAGCATCATCACCGTGACGCTGAAGCTGAACTACGATTCGGACAAGGCACTGACGGAGATGAACGCGCAGATCAGTTCGGTACTCAACCAACTGCCTCCGCAGACGCAAAAACCGGTTATGACCATCAGTATCGGACAGACCCTGGATGCCATGTACATCGGTTTCTCCAGCAATGTGCTGCCGTCCAATTACATCACCGATTACCTGTTGCGAGTGGTTCAGCCAAGGCTTCAGGCGGTGGATGGAGTACAGACCGCCGAGTTCATTGGTGCCAAGAATTTTGCGCTGCGCGCATGGCTGGACCCGAAAAAATTGGCTGGATATGGTTTGACTGCGACTGACATCAGCACGGCACTGGCACGAAACGATTTTTTGTCCGGAGCGGGAAATACCAAAGGGCTGATGGTGCAGGTCAATCTGGATGCTTCTACCAACCTGCATTCGGTGGAAGAATTTCGCAATCTGGTAATCAAGCAATCGGGCAATGCCATCGTGCGCTTGCAAGACGTAGCCAAGGTGACGTTGGGTGCGGAAAATTATGATACCGAAGTGGCGTTCGACGGCAACAGTGCCGTGTATCTCGGCATCCAGGTTGCACCTGCCGCGAATTTGCTCGACGTGGTCAAGTCGGTTAATAAGCTGATGCCTGAACTGCAGGCTCAGTTGCCGCAGGGCATAGAAGGAAAAGTCATCTAC
>DAICZM010000615.1 GCA_027311145.1 Ktedonobacterales bacterium | reverse complement strand
AAAACATGGAAGGACTATATTCTCCTCCTGCCTGCTTCTCCAAGTGGGTAGCTTTTCTTCTTATTCGAATGGCATTGCCCTTGTGGTTGCCCGTCGTACCCCAAATACACTCTATGCCCTCTCCAACAAAAAACCTACCCGTGTAAGCCGTGTGGGAGGCCATGCGGACGGGGGGACGAGGGCGTGATGGAATCACGCCCTTACGCAACCTATGCCGGATGCGGATTCATGTTTTCAATGCCTTCATCACGCCCTTCGTACTCTTTCGAACGGGCTCTCATGCGGGTTGGTGCGCAACCAGGGCGCAATGAATCACGCACCTACACGCTCATCTGGCGCAGGTTCTCAAGGGAGCGTTGCGCGCTCTCTAGCGAGGGCATCTTGGGGGCATCGTTCTCGACAATGAACCAGCGTGTACCGCTTTCTTTCGCCACACGTGTGACCTGTTCCAGGCCGAGCGTGCCATCGCCCACCTCCGTAAAAGTGCGGTCGGGAGCCATGTCCTTGAGGTGTACTATTGGCACACGTCCGGCATGCTTGCGCAAATAGTCCGATGGGTCAACGCCCGCATAGGCAACCCAATAGACATCTAGCTCTAAGGAGACCAGATTGGGGTCGGTCTCATCCAGCAGATGGTCGAGCAGGTATTTCCCCTCGTGCTGCTTGAACTCGAAATCGTGGTTATGGTAGCCAAAGGTGATGCCTGCGGCGCGACATTGCTGGCCCCACGCGTTCATGCGTGGAGCAAGGGAGCGGATAAACTCCGGCGTGCGCAGGTCGGGAGCCAGCCAGGGCATTACCAGATACGAGCAGCCAATCTCCTGACAATAGGCAATTTCTTTCGCGCTATCTTGTTCTAAAGCCGCCAGCCCGACGTGTGTCGCCGCCACCTTCAAGCCTGTCTCCGCGAGTAATTGGCGCATCTCAGCGGCTGACAGCCCGCCGTAGCCAGCAAATTCAACGGCCTGATAGCCCATCGCGGCAACACGACGTATCGTTCCCACAAAATCACGCGCAGTCTCATCGCGCACGGTATATAGCTCTAACGCGACTACATCAAGGTTCATATGCTCTCCTTGTCATATTGCATGTTTTGCATCCAATGCATCATTGCGCGCATGCAATAACGCCTTCAGCTTCTAGCTTCTGGCACTCTTCGCTACTGACGCCCAGAGACGCTATGATCTGACGCGAGTGCTGACCCAGCACGGGTGCAGGTCGATAGAGTTGTCCTGGTGTCTGCGAATACTTCACGGGAAATCCGATGGCGTGAACATTGCCCGCGACGGGGTGCTCTACCTGCATGTCCATCTGACGCGCCTGCGTCTGCGGATGCTGATAGACCTGATCGAGGGTCAACACGGGACCAGAGGGAACGCCCGCTTCCTCAAGCACGTCCAACCATTCCTCGGTTGTGCGTGTTTTCAGCGTCTCCGTCAGCGTTGCCACCAATGCGGGACGATGCTTCATGCGCTCGCTATTCGTCGCAAAACGCGCATCGTGCAACAAGTCGGAACGCCCAATCGCCTGTACCAGCCGTTCCCAATTGCGCTGATTTGCCGCGCCAATCGCGACCCAGCCATTTGCGGTGGCGAGAGTCTGATAGGGTGCGGAAAGGCGGTGCGCAGTTCCTAGCCGCTGCGGTGGATTACCCGTAGCCCAGTATTCATTGGACTCCCAGATAGTATACGCCAAAGCACCCTCAAAGAGCGAGGTATCGATATATTGTCCCTCGCCTGTACGCCCGCGCACGAGCAGGGCAGCGAGAATAGCATGGCTGGCAAAGAGGCCTGCATTGAGATCACTGATCGGCACGCCTACTTTCGCGGGTTCCTCTGGCGAACCGGTGACAGAGATCAGTCCACTCATGCCCTGCGCAACCAGATCAAAGCCGCCGCGTTGCGCGTATGGTCCCGTATGCCCATAGCCTGAAATAGAGCAATACACCAGACGTGGATAGCGCGCATGCACCTGCTCATAGCCAAAGCCGAGGCGTTCCATTGCGCCCGGACGGAAATTTTCGACCAGCACATCAGCCGTCGCGATCAGTTGCCAGAGCAGTTCACGCCCACGCTCTGTGCGGATATCGAGCGCGAGACCGTACTTATTGCGGTTGACGGCGATAAAAGCAGCAGACTCACCATTGTAGTAAGGGGGAGCCATGCGGCGCGAGTCGTCGCCTCCGCGTGGGTTCTCAATCTTGATGACCTCGGCGCCGAGATCAGCCAGGAGCATCGTGCAGAATGGACCCGCCATGATCTGTGTCAGGTCCAACACGCGCAAACCTTCCAGTGCAGCTAGCATGAGATTGCTTTCCTTCCCTGCCATTTCCTAACATTGCTTCAGCATAAACGTATTAT
>DAICZM010000614.1 GCA_027311145.1 Ktedonobacterales bacterium | reverse complement strand
GTATTGAATTTGCCGCTGAACCTTTGCCAAAGAGCGGCGTTGGGAAAATTCTTAAACGCGATTTGCGCGATAAATACTGGCAAGGCAAAGGTAGAAATGTCAACTAGTTGCATGTGTTGTAAAGAGGCGGCATGAGAATATTTTCCTCATCCCGGTGTATAGGTTGTCTATGGTATCAAGTCTTTACGGCCGCTTAGGAGGATTTATGCAGATTGATTGTATCGACCATATTGTTTTGACTGTGCGTGACATTGAGGCGACATGCGCATTTTATGAGCGCGTGTTGGGTATGCACACGGTGACCTTTGCTGGCGGACGCAAAGGTTTGGCTTTTGGTTCGCAGAAGCTCAATCTGCATCAGGCAGGCAAAGAATTTGAGCCAAAAGCTCTGCATCCTGTGCCAGGGGCGATTGATCTCTGCTTTATTACCTCTGTGCCGTTAACTGAAGTGATGCAGCATCTCAGCGCGTGCGATGTGGCGATCATTGAAGGGCCTGTCAATAAAACTGGTGCGCAGGGAGCAATGCTCTCCGTATATTTCCGCGACCTAGACGGCAACCTGATCGAAGTCTCGAATTATCTATGAGTGTCTGGCAAATAAATACAAGATAGCGTACAATACTGCTACAGAGAAACATCGTCCTTCTTAATTTTGCACTGTAGAGTACCTGGTGGTAGCAGTGTGGAGCGTGTTGCCTGTAATGGCAGATACAGCGAAGCGCAGCAAGGAATGCAGACAGGGAGAAAGAAAGTCAATGCTGACCGACTGGAAAAACTGTAATGGCATCGGTTGCGCTTTTTAATTTCGATGAAGAATGAGTGAAAGGATGCCGTTTCATGCCCAATTTTTCCCCAACGGAAGAGCAAGAGGAGATTCGTCGTCTGGCGGCTAGCCTTGCCAGCGAGCAAATTCGTCCGCAGGGTCGGCAGGCCGAAAAACGTGGCGATATCTCACCTGCTTTGATACAAACTATCGCACAGACTGGACTGACGACTCCATTTCCAGAAATCTATGGTGGTGTAGGCAACCTTGAAGCGGTCACTTATGCGTTAATTGCTGAAGAGCTTGGTTTTGGCGATGGCGCGTTGGCAATGAATGTGGTGGGTTCGCTGATGGGGCCAGTCGCAGTTGCGCTGGCGGGTCTAGAGAGCCAGCAAGAGGAATATCTGCGTCCGTTTTGTGATGAGCAGACAGGTCTGACATTACGTGGAAGTTTTGCCTTTGCGGAGCGCACGGGTAGCTATGCGCTGGCAGACATTAGTGCAACGGCCCTGCGTGAGGGTGAGAGCTATGTACTCAATGGGAGCAAGCGCGATGTTATTCACGGAGCGCAGGCCACGTTGCGTGTCGGGCTATTTCGTGTAGAGGGAGTAAGTATTAACGAGGGGATATGTGCGTTTATCTTGCCCGCGCAGGCCGAGGGCATGCGTATTGCACCTGATGTGCAGAAACTTGGTTTAACCGCTGCTCCTAGCGCGGCCTATAGCTTTGAGCATGTGGTAGTGTCGGCCAGTGCCATGCTAGGTGAGGCTGGTAGTGCGGGAGTGGTCCGGGCTGCCACGTTTTACAACATCTTGCGTGCGGGCGTGGCCTGTGGGATGGCACGGGCGGCCTTGGAATATGCGCGAGACTACGCGAGGGAGCGATATGCTTTTGGACGTCCAATCGCCTCCTATCAAGGCATTGCCTTTATTGTTGCTGAAATGGCGATGAAACTGGATGCGGCTCGCTTAATGCTCTGGAATGCAGCCTCACGCTGGGATAGCGGCGTAAGTGGTGTCGAGCTGGTCCGTGTGGCGGAAGCCGCGCAGTATCAGGCGATGAAAATCGGTAAGTCGGCGACGATTGATGCTATTCAAGTCATGGGCGGAGCCGGTTTTATTCAAGACCACCCCGTCGAGATGTGGATGCGCAATGCAGCAGCAATGGAGTAGCAACGATGATAGATTTTACCCTCAGCAAAGCACAACAAGAATTTCGTGACTACGCGCATCAGGTTGCTGTAGATGAGATGCGCCCAATCTCCCTAGAGTGCGACCGCAGTGAGAAGATTCCAGAATCATTCTTTTGGAATATGCAGAAACGTTTCTGGGCGGGTTCTGCTGGTCAGGCGCGCATGGCATCGAGCGAGGAGCGGCAGGAGAATCTGCTCTCGTTGTTATCGCAGGAAGAGATGGCCTGGGGCGACGCTGCTCTCTCGACAGGCATTCCTGGACCAGGACTGGCGGCTCCGCCGATTCTTGCGCAGGGAACGCCGGAGCAGCAGGCGAAATTTCTGAGCTTGTATATGGATGGGCAACTGCACTGGGGGGCGTTGGCCTTGACAGAACCAGGAATTGGATCTGATGTATCGGGCATTGCAACGAC
>DAICZM010000613.1 GCA_027311145.1 Ktedonobacterales bacterium | reverse complement strand
ATCGAACTCTACAGCTGTGACCGCGCATTGCTAAGCAACGAGTCGCTGGTACGCCGTGTACTCAACGAATATCCAGGCCGTATAGACATGGATAAAGTTAGTCCTGTCCATCTCTATGATATTGAAACGTCCAACCCGCTAGATGCTGGTCTTTCCGGCTTTGTCGTGATTGCACAAAGCCACGTTAGCTTGCATGCATGGCCCGAATATGGTGAAGTTGATATCGACATCTGCTCTTGCAAGGAATTCAGCCAGGAAGATGCGATTGCTTTCGCCAAAGAGATGTTCCAGAGCGACGATATCGAAACACATTTTGTGATCCGCGCCAATCGCTCCTTGCGCCCAGAAGAGCCAGACCAGGCGCGCTATGAAGCAGCTATGGTCGAGCGGCGCACCAAGCAGGCCGCGCTGATGCATGCTACCCCCGTAACTGCGGAGGTGCGCTAAGGGCAAGAAGCCCAAAGCGAAGAGTTCGCACTTTCAACACGCCGTTTTCGACGGAGGGTAGGCGGTGATCCTGAGTATCGGGACGCTCGTTTGCCCTCCACTTTTATTGTAACCATCCAAGCAGGCATTTGGGATGCTGATGATACGTTTTATAGTAGAAAGGATGAGATAGAAATGGAAGACACTCCCATCACACAATTTGGCGCACCCGACGCTCCTTACTGCAATCCCGAGACCGCTCGCATCGCGATTATTCCCGCCCCTCTGGAATATAGTGTGTGCTATATGAAAGGCACAGCCCAGGGACCCCAGGCCATACTCGCCGCATCTAGCCAAATGGAACTGTATGATGAGGAACTCGCTTGCTGCCCCATTGAAGCTGGTGTCTACACCTATCCAGTGCTGAATTACCATGGCCTCGATCATGCTGCCGCCCTCAAATTGACGGGTGATACCGTGCGTAATGTGCTAGCCCATCAGCAGATTCCTCTCACACTCGGTGGTGAGCATTCGCTTTCCGCACCCGTGATTGCCGCCGTCCACGAACGCTACCCCGACCTGAGTGTCATTCACATCGACGCGCACGGCGACTTGCGTAACGAATATGAAGGCACACCGCTCTCCCATGCCAGCATCGAACGGCGCGTTGTCGATCTGGGTATTCCACTCTTAGAGATCGGTATCCGCAGTTTTAGCCCCGAAGAAGCTGAATTTATGCAAAGCAAGCCTGATGTTGCAATCGTATGGGCCTATCAAATTGCCAGAGGGAACGCTAGCATTCCCTGGGAACGGCTGAGCAAGCATACGTATGTCACGATTGATCTCGATGTCTTCGATCCAGGTGAAATGCCGGCAGTGGGAACCCCTGAGCCGGGTGGCTTGCACTGGTATCAGGTACTAGACCTCTTTCGCGAGATTTGCCGACGTAGCGAAGTTGTCGGCATGGATGTGGTAGAACTCTGCCCGATGCCGGGCCAGACACGGGCCGACTTCATGGCTGCTAAACTCGTCTACAAATTGATCGGTTATCGTTTATTCCAATAGCTCTACCATGCACTTTTGTTGGTATAAAGACATCTCTCTCGTGTACAATAACACGTAAAACGTCGTTTTCGATGGAGGACTTATGCCTCTTCGTACTCTCACACAGACAATGTATCAACAGAGGGCATCCCAGTATACGCCCTCTAGTACTACGAGCAAGCTACGACTGGCTTTGTTTCTATTCATCGCGCTCATTGTCACCAGTTGTACAGGTGGTTCTACCCGCATCGTCAACCAGACACACCATACAACGACTTTTATCAGTGCCTCACCTAATGCCAAGGGCCAAAATAATCAGCAAATCACCTATAGTACGCAGGCACAAGATATCTTACTACGCACCTTCTATGGCGGGGGCCTCTCTGGCAGTCTCTCCCTGGCCCCACAGATCAGCATTTATGGTGATGGCCGCTATATCCTCGGGACAGATGTGCAGGGCCAACTCACTAGCGAGACACTAGAGCAACTACTACATACGCTTGTTGACATGGATGGTCTCTTGACGATGCATCAACAACAATTTTCGGATGTACCAGACCAGAACGCCACGTTTTTAGAGGTCAATTTGAACGGGAAACAACTAGAATTTATGGACGGTCTCTTTGGACACCAACAGGAACCTTCCCAAGCTCTGAGCGAATACCAGCACTTAAACCAGGCACTGCAATCGATCAAAGATGTCCTACAAGCCCCCACTTTTCCCTATAGCAACAGCATGATGGCATTCCTGGTACATCAAGATTTTAGCCCGGATCTCACACAAAGCATACTGCCCTGGCCACTCAGTACTTTCACGCTGGCCCAAGCCACCACCTTTGAATGTGGAGCAATCCCGCAAGACACAACCAGTCAGAATCCTGAAACAGCCTGCTTAAAAT
>DAICZM010000612.1 GCA_027311145.1 Ktedonobacterales bacterium | reverse complement strand
CGTTTTGCCCCTTGACGGGTTACAAACAGGACACCCGTTGCTGTCGCATCGTTGCGTCCCTCGCTACCACCGATAGAAAGCGGCTTCCCAGTCACAACAGCGGGAATGGAAAAGCCCTCATGCATCGAATAGGTATCCATAATCCAGGCCATTACTTGTGAATTGGTATTGACATCAGGGGCAGGAATATCACTATGAGGACCAATAACAATCGATATCTCAGTCGCATAGCGACGGGTCATACGTTCTAGTTCGGCGGGCGTCATCTGTTTAGGGTCACAAATCACGCCTCCTTTGGCACCACCAAAGGGAATGCCGACAACCGCACATTTCCAAGTCATCCACATCGCTAAGGCCCGAACCTCATCCAGCGTGACATCAGGACTATAGCGAATGCCACCTTTGGCCGGCCCGCGATTCACATTGTGCTGCACCCGATAGCCGGTAAAGGTTTTGATGCGCCCACTATCCAGACGCACCGGGAAATTGACCGCCAATTCCCGTTTAGGTTGACGCAAAATCTCTCGCATATCTTCCGAGAGACCAAGCCGCTCAGCGGCAATCTCAAATTGCTGCACGGCCATCTGATAGGGGTTAATCACCGCAGATGTCACATCATTGTGCATAATCTGCATCTCCTTTTCATGAGGATGCACATAAACCTCACTGGTTATGCCTCATCCAATTTTTTTCGCACTACAGCTTGAACAATATCAGCTTTGGCTTGTCCACGAGTCTTTTTCATGACCTGCCCTACCAGCCATTGCAGGGCATTTGTCTTTCCACCCCGGTAATCCTCAGCCACTTTCGGATTGCTGGCAATAACCTCTGCAACGATGCGCTCAAGTGTACCTTGATCGCTAATTGGAGGCTTCATACCTTTGCGGACAACAATCGCTTCTGGCATCTCACCACTGCGAAATGCTTCCTCCAGGACTTCTTTCGCTTGTGTCCCTGTGATGCGCTCCTGATCGAGCAGATCCAGCAGATTGGCAAAGGCAGCAGGAGTCAACACGCAGTCTTGAATCGATGTTGCTTGTTCTTTGAGAATACGGACGACCTCTGGTAACCAGTTACCAGCAACCTTGCGCGCACGCGCCTGACGATCACGCGTCTGAGAGGCTGTGACCACACGCTCAAAGTAGTCACCCAAGGCCTTATCTTCTGTCAGGATATTGGCATCCTGCACGATAAGGCCGTAATCGGCTTTATAACGCGCACGTCGAGCATCGGGCAATTCAGGCAGATGAGCGCGTATATCGTCCACTAGCTCCTGACGAATCAGCAAGGGCGGCAGATCAGGCTCTGGAAAATAGCGATAGTCATGGGCCTGCTCTTTGCTCCGTTGCGAAACTGTCACACCGCGGGTCTCAAGCCAGCCACGTGTCTCCTGCTGAATCGTCCCCCCGGCACGCAAAACCTCCACCTGACGTACTGCCTCGTATTCAAGGGCACGTTCTACAGAGCGGAAGCTATTCATATTTTTAATTTCGACCTTCGTGCCGAGCTGCTGTTGCCCACGCGGTCGCACAGAGATATTGGCATCGCAACGCAAGCTGCCCTCTTCCATGCGCCCCGATGAGACGCCCAGATAGACCAACAGCTCGCGCAATTGCTGCATGTATAGACGCGCCTCTTCCGGGCTACGCATGTCAGGCTCGCTCACGATCTCCATCAAGGCAGTGCCAGCACGGTTGATGTCAATCAGGCTATAGCCATCGCGGTGCGTCAAGCGAGCAGTATCCTCTTCAAGGTGAACACGTGTGATGCCGATGCGACGCATTTGGCCCTGCACATCTAGCATGACATAGCCATCATGGCTGAGCGGAACATCATACTGCGAAATTTGATAGCCTTTCATCAGGTCTGGATAGGGATAATTTTTGCGGTCAAACTTCGAGTATGCAGGAATAGCGCAATTGAGCGCGAGTGCGGTCATAATCGTATAAGTCACGGCCTCTTGATTAATGACAGGCAAGACGCCAGGCATCCCCATACAAACAGGACAAACATGCGTATTGGGAGCTTCATTGGCGTAGCCGGTGCTGCACGAACAAAACATTTTGCTCTTCGTCAGCAGTTGCGAATGGACTTCCAAGCCAATTACAATCTCATAGTCGGTTCCAACAGGTGTTGCGCTTGTCGTTGTCATGTCCTTCCTAACCTCGTCAGTCTATTTGGTTTGATCGCACGCACGCCATCCAGCCGTGTGTTGATTATGAAGCTAGTCTAGTCCTTTCCGCTCAATTAGTCAATGGGAAAAGCATGCTATGGCGGTCTCCATGCCCAAATTTACGCGATTGGCCAGTTTATTTTTAGGAAAAGAGCAATAGAGGATATTGGATGGAAGGATAGATACCCTAAAAGTCTTATGC
>DAICZM010000611.1 GCA_027311145.1 Ktedonobacterales bacterium | reverse complement strand
ATATTCCAACCAATAGACGCGAGTGCTACAATAGCACAAAATGCTTGTCAAGAATGAGGACAGATGAAGATTGCACTAAAAATCACACCACAACGCAGTACACAATATGCGAATATGACAGCAGCCCTCGCAAAGCCCGAACTACTCGCGAGTCCGCTGGGACGTGTTATCCAAACAATCACCCCAATAACACTGGCGGGACAGGCGCACCTGCTCATTGAAATGGAAGATGCCGCCTTTGCGGCAGCACTGACGCGCAAATTGCTGGCCCGCATGAGCGCAACCAGTGAGGCATACGAGTATTTTGAGCAGATTGAGGCATGGCCGGGGCCGTTCCTTCGTCCGTTGGAGCCAGATTTCACACCGTTTGTGCCACTAGCAATGGTTGAGACGCGCCGCTATAAAGGAAAAACAAATGAACTTTTCACGCATGTACTGCTCAACATTGCGCTCTTTGCAGGCGCATATGGTGAGCAAATGGCAGAGCGTTTGCGTATCCTCGACCCCCTGGCCGGCGGTGGTACAACACTCTTTCTCGCTCTTGCCTGTGGCTATGACGCCTTTGGCATTGAAACTGAACGCCAGGATATCGAGACGAGTGAGGTCTTTGTGCGTCAATACCTGAATAGCGAGCATATCCCCTATAAAGAAATTGATGAGCGTGGACGCAAAGCAGGCCGCCGCTCCCAGTTTGAAATTGGACGCAAAGGCGAGACACGCCAGCTGATAATGGTACATGGCGACAGCACACAGGCCGATCTTCATCTCCGTGAAGTACCCGGCGGACCACGGATGCACGCTATCGTCGGCGATCTCCCCTACGGCATTCAGCACTTTGGGGAGGTCGCCGCCTTGCTGACAAAAGCGTTGCCAAGCTGGGAGCGCGTTTTACTACCCGGGGGCACATTGGCACTCGCATGGAACGCGACCCGTATTGAGCGAGGCGCGTTGATCGAATTGATCGAGCGACACACACAGCTCCGTGTGCGCAATGAGCCGCCCTACACACAATTCGCGCATGCTGTTGACCGGGTTATCAAGCAGCGTGATATTATTGTCGCGGTGAAACCGACATAAGCTCACAGGCCGCCTTGACTTCGGCTGCGGTATGCATAGCCACAACACGCTCTGCCATATCCGTCATTGCTGCCAGGGTATGACGAGTTAGACTCGCACGCACGGTTGCCAGCGCGCTCGGCGTCATGCTCAATTCGTTGACGCCCAAGCCTACCAACAATGGAGCCAGGAGCGGGTCACTTGCCATTTCACCGCAGACCGCAACGGTTTTACCAGCCAGCCGTCCAGCATGCGCAACTTGACGAATCAGGCGCAATACGGCTGGCTCCATCGGGTTGTACAGCGCACTCAGAGCGGTATTTGTGCGGTCACAAGCAAGTGTATATTGTGTTAGATCATTTGAGCCAATACTGAAGAAATCCGCATCTTCTGCCAATTCTGAAGCCATCACCGCAGCTGCTGGGACTTCTACCATAATGCCAAGCGGCACATGCGCTGGAATATCCTGCTGTTGCTGTCTAAGTTCGCCATGCACTCGCGCAAAAATCGTGCGCACGGTGCGCAGTTCTTCCACCGTTGTTATCATTGGACACATGATATGTAGCTCACACCCTGTATCAGCTGCGGCTAGCAGAAGTGCGCGCAATTGCTGTTCAAGCAACTCTTGATGCGCCAAATGAATGCGAATGCCACGTACACCCAATGCAGGATTCGCTTCGGGGGTTGTTCCTAACAATGCTTGAATCGCTGGCATCGGCTTGTCCGCACCCGCGTCCAACGTGCGTACAATAATGGGACCCTGCGGAACAGATTGACCGTCCGCAAAAGCGCGAAAAACCTGCCCATAACGTTGACGCTGCTCCCCCTCGTCTGGAAATGTGGCTGTGTTGGCGAGCAAAAACTCAGTACGGAGCAAACCAATCCCTTCAGCTCTCCATTCGTGAGCAGCTTTAGCCTCGAGTACACTCCCTACATTTGCCAGGAGCAGAATCCGCTGTCCATCAATGAGCAGCGGGCGAGCATCTTGATGAGCATCGGCCTTGCGCTTGGCTTGCAAACGTTGTTGCTCTGCAACACGCCGCGTCAACTCTTTACGCACTTTTGTCGAGAGGCGCGCATACAAAATACCTTTGTCGGCATCTAAGCCCACTTCCTGACCTGAATGAACGATGTGCAATATATTTTCTGGTAAGCCTGCCAGTGCGGGAATGCCCAGCGCACGGGCAAGAATAGCGGCATGCGCAGTTGGCCCACCCTGCACAGTGCAAATGCCCGCAACCATCTCTGGGCGTAACAGTGCTGTATCCGAGGGTGTCAGATCGGGCGCAATCAGAATGACCGGCTCATGCACATCACTAAGA
>DAICZM010000610.1 GCA_027311145.1 Ktedonobacterales bacterium | reverse complement strand
GAGCAACAGAATTGCCTTGTACGGGTATGGCGCAACTCATCTCCACGGTTGCCCGCTGCTCGCGCAGCCTCAATGGACTGGTCAAGCCAGAGGGTGATGTGCCCCAACTGTTTCATCTGCAATGGCTTAGCGCGTTTTTCCTGCGCCGGATGCAGTGCCTGAATCCCTCGGAAAACTTTGCGCACCACCGGTGCTTTCGTTGGATCTGGAAAGCCCTGATCAATATGCCACTGTGCCAGTGCGGCCAGACGCTGCCGCAACGTGTTGATCGCCAGAGATTCGGCATGATCGGCCAGATAGCGTGCAACGCTGTCGGCGGTCGACGGCAGGAAGCCGCCCCATTCTGTCTCGAAATGGCGGATGGCAGATTGATAGCTGCGGCGGGTGTTGTCGCGCGTCGCAGCGTGAACGTATTGATCGAGCTTGCTCATTATTTGTTATTGCGCTGGCTGACGGGTCGGATGACACCGAAAGCGACTACGCTGGAAAGTCTTTCATTCCTAAAATAAATACACAACTACGCTGCGCCATGCCGATTTAGATCGGTGGATCACTTGGAATCGCCATCTGCGGCACCTCTCAATGAGCCGCACTGCGTACCAATTTGCATACGCGGCAAGGACATTAGAGATTGCGTCAGAATTTAACCTAGTAGATTAGTCGTCCCTGAAAAACCCCAAATTCGGGCATAAGCCAAGTGTTGTTGATGCCGAATTGAAAGAGGTCGCTGCGAAAAGCGAAACAGCAGTTGCCAAATTTGGGGGAGCAAAAGCGCCAGCTGGCGCAGGATCTTGCGCAGATTGTGACCTGCGCCACAGAGCAGCGCGTTGATGGCGTCCCCGTCTTCACCTTTGAGGAAGTTACGCCCTAAACGCCCGTCGTTCTTCATATGGCCGATCACGGGTTCAACTGCATTTCGGCGCTTTAACTTCTTCTTGATGGCGGTCGTGACGCCTCGTTTGGCACCAGCGATCCAGACTGTCGTGTCATCCACGCCATGGCCTTTATAACCGCGATCCACATAAGCTTCTTTCGGCAGCACGCCGGTCAGGCGCTCCACTTGCGCCAGCGATGCCGATAGCGTGTGCCCGTCATAGGGATTACCCGGCAAGGACTGCATGCCCACCACAAAGCTCTCTTTGCTCGTGCTGACGATGCCAACCTTGACGCCAAACTCGTAGGGCTTGTGTGCCTTGCCCTTGGCGATGCATTCGACCTCGGGCGCATGCATGCTGTACATCTTGCCGCTATCATGGCGCTGTTGGGTCAGGATGCGTTTGGCGATGTTCAGTAGCGCGTTCATCTTCGCGGCATGCTCCTCTGGCAACTTGCGCTCGATGTCCCGGATCACCCGGCCAAGATAGGTGCGCAATCTTCTCTGTTCTCGCCTGGCGCGTTGCATCTGGCGCGCATGGGCATAACGCCCATTCTTGGCCAAAGCCAGTTTCGCTACACGCTCATAGCTCTGCCGTAAGGGAATACCCATGCGCTTGGCAGTTCTGACCAGTGCGGCTCTGGCCTTGTGATACAGCCGCGCATCCGTAGGAAAGGCGATGGCCTTCTCTTGTACGGTGGTATCGACATTCACGACAGAAAGCGAGGCAGCAGAAACCGTCTTGGTCACAATTCCGGTGTGTACCGTCAGCCCCAGCATGAATTCGCATCCGGTTTCTCCGATCCGTTTGCGAAACCGGGTCATCTGCGAAGGATCAATGGGAAGATGATGCTGGAAGTACGTCTCACCGCAGAAGTATTGCCAGTAGGGATTCTCCGCCCATTGCGCAACGACTTCTTCATCCGACAGATCGTAGGTGTGTTTCAGGTAGTGCAGGCCGACCATGAGCCGAATCGGGATGCCGGGCCGACCCTCCTCGGAATACAGATGGCCGAAATTCACTTCCGCTGCATTCCAATCAATTTGACTGCTGAGTTTGTACAGCGCGTGTCGCTGATTCAGCATTTGATCCAGACGCAACCGGAACATGTCTGCCTGGGGAATTGGCTCAGCTTTACGTGGTTTCATATTGCAAGAATTCCGTACCCAACACATCGAATTCTTGCAAATTCAACATCAACTGAATAGCCCTCAACACAAATAAATACGCCATTCTTGAGGATGTTCAAGGACGACTAGATTAGTATCCTTTCCATAAAATATATAGGCCAATATATAGGATATAGGCCAATATATAGGCCGTTTGGCATATTTACGTTTTCTTCAATGCAGAGTAAATAGATAACGTATTAATTATCAATCACAAGGTTTAAACCACCGGCTTTAGCCGGTCAGCTTTAGCTGCGACAATATGCCACACGAAGGGAGGTGGGGCATGGAGTACAGATACGGTAGTCATACGGTGTTTCAAATTGAATACCACTTTGTATGGGTAACGAAGTATCGCTA
>DAICZM010000060.1 GCA_027311145.1 Ktedonobacterales bacterium | reverse complement strand
CGCTGAATACGAAAGCACAACAACTTGCCTTGTTAATACAAGAAGTTATTTATACAGGAGAGCAAGAATGTGAGCTATGTATTACGATTTTACAAGGAATTATCGGTAATCTCCGTCAGAAGTATCAACTAGCTTCTATGGCGAGTAATGCTGGTGGACGCCGATAAGAGCGTATCTCAGAAGGAACAAGCATATGAGTAAGAGTCTACCAGCCAGAAGTGAAGTTTTTACACCGGAACAGCTACAAACATTTACAGTTCCTACATCTTTCAATGGCATCACCTGGGAGGAGGCGTGCGGGGGTAGCACAGGCAAAGGCGTGAAAGTGGCGGTCATTGATAGCGGGATTGATGCCAGTCATCCAGCGATACATGGTATTGCTGGCTATGTCTCGTTTCACGAGAGTTCTGAAGGCATTGTATATGATACTGAGCCACACGAAGACTCTTGTGGACATGGCACTGCTTGTGCTGGCATTATTCGCTCTATTGCCCCAGAATGTGAACTGTACAGCGTGAAAGTGCTTGGGAAGTTTGCGATGGGACATGGAAATATTTTTGAGGCAGGTATACGTTGGGCAATAGAGAATGGCATGCATATTTGCAATCTCAGCCTGGGTACAACGAAAAAAGAGTATATTGCAGCACTACACGATCTGGCGGATCAGGCTTATTTCCGCCGAGTTACTCTGGTGACAGCGGCAAATAACTTTCCAGTTCCTAGCTTCCCATCACTCTACTCCTCTGTGATTTCGGTTGCATCTCATGCCATTCAGCACAATCATCATTTCTATTACAACCCAAATCCACCTGTCGAATTTGGAGCACCTGGCATTGACGTGCGTGTTCCCTGGCTGAAACATCAGTGGTTCACCGTTACTGGGAATAGTTTTGCGGCCCCTCACATCAGCGGGATTATCGCTAATCTCGTTAGCAAGCATCCAGAATTGACCCCTTTTGAGGTGAAAACAATACTTCGTTCGTTAGCGGCGAATGCCTCTCGTCCTTCCGAAGGCTAAGCGTAGTGTAGAAAGGGGCTTTATGAGTTCAAACCATGACCGTGAAATTGCTGCCATGCTACATCGGCAAAATGGGCGTGCTCCCATCTGCTCTTTTGATAAGGATGGGTATCTCTTATCTCTCAATATTGCCGATTGTAATCTTGTGCAGATTCCGCCTGAAATTGGAGAATTGCAATACTTGCGCAAACTGGTAGTATCCAATAATCCATTACGTACACTCCAACTACCAGCGGCACTGACCACGCATACTGAACTATTTATGCTATCGGCAAATGGATGTAAACTTGAGGTATTTCCCACTTGCCTTCCTCCCCATCTCAAAAAATTCTCTGCCGATTACAACCAGATTCGTTCCCTGACTGGTATTCCTGAACAATCGCCATTGCTCGAAGAAATCTCCCTCTATGGGAATCGCCTGGAGAATTTTCCAAATGAACTACTTATGTTCAAGAACTTGCGCGAGCTTGATTTAGGTAAGAACCTGCTTACAACAGTGTCACCAACAATACAACATCTCCACGCTTTACAGAAACTTAACCTCACCGCAAATAGCCTGGATACGCTTCCAACTGAAATTGAGGCGTTATCTGAATTACAGGCTCTCTATTTAGGTGATAATACCTTCAACCAACTCCCAGATGTTCTTTTTGCCTTAGGTAGCTTGCAAATTCTAAAACTCGATGGGAATCGTCTCCAAACGATACCAGAAAAAATTGGGCTACTGGGCAACTTGCATACACTTTCTCTTGCAAGAAATAACTTACGCTCACTACCGCTAGCTCTTCAGCATTTACATCATCTGCAGATACTTGACGTTCATAACAATGAACTTGACACAATACCTGCGAAAATTCAGTTGCTGAATAGCTTGGAAACAATGAATCTTGATGGCAACCCAGTAGCAAGAAAACCTCTACAAACCGGGGGTGCATAATGGCAAATTCTTTACAAACACTCTTACACGAGGCCCACAGAGCCTACTTTATCGGATTACAAAAAAAATCTCCTTTGTCCACGGCTGATCCTTTTCAGCCCAAACTAGCGGCTATTTTGGATAAACGTTTATCAGCAAAGCAACGACATCTGGTAGCTCAATCACAGGTCATGTGCAAACAGGGATTGGATGCAGCACGTAAGAATGATTTAGTTGCTTCCGCACGTGTGTTTCAGGAGATTGAGCACTTTATACAGACGGAACGCTTCTCAAAAGAGGCAGAACTAATTTCATTGTCATTTTATGAGGCTGCGGCTGCCTATTTTGATTATCGCAACACTGCATTTGACTGTGCAATAGCGCGCCTTTATGCGGCACTTGGGTATGATTTGGCTTTAGAAGAAATACCAGATTATGCTTTATTGCAGTTACATCGGATTAAATTGCTTCTTAACATATTACGCATTTACGTAAAGCGTAAGGCTGTACAAGAAGCATTGCAGCTCGGAGTCCAGATTATGAATTATCTGGAAAATAAGGCTGATGGTCCCTCTGTTTCCTCATCTTGGGACACTTTACGGCTCTCTACGCTTCCCAATGAGATCAAAGATTTGCAATTTGCGGAAACGACGGGAGAGCTAGCAACACTTATGGTCGGCACGGATATACTGGCGACAGGGCAAACTGTTAACCAAGCGTTTGCAGCCTTTGCGTTACACATTCACTCGCCGGATACTGATTCATGCTACCTCAATACGCAGGCTCATATCTGGTTGAGAGCTAAGCAGGCACTTCTTAACGAAGAGCGTGAGGAATTTCTCAGTCAGGCACTTCCTCTTCTGTCATATGGCAGAGTCTCATTTCCACAACTCTGGTATGCAATCTGCATCGATCTTTTTGGTCTCTGTCAGCAGATAAATTTACCAGAAGCAACAACGATTAAGAAAGATATCCTTGCAGCGGCACCTTTATGGCCCTGGAAACATTTTCCACTGAGATGGCAAACGCTACTAGCATTACCTTCAGATGCGCAGCGGCACCTTCAGCTCTCAGGGACATAAGGAGAAGAATATTTTGTGGAATTAGGCATATACACTGGCGACACTTGTCGGGTTAATCAAGAAGGAGCTAACCATGAGCGCAACATCTGACGAGACTCTCGTGAATACGAAAGTCGCAACAAAAAAGAACGTATTGGTCAATCGCAACTATACATTGCTCTTTCTAGGGCAAACAATCTCCCAATTGGGAGATCAGGTCTCGGGATATACATTAGTCTTATGGATTGTTGCTATCATTGCAACGGGTCAATCCTGGTCTCCACTCGCTGTTACTGGTGAAATCATTGCCGGTATGGTGCCAGTATTAATAGTCGGGCCGCTGGCAGGTGTGTTTGTTGATCGCTGGCGGCATCGTCTCACTATGTTAAGAATGGATAGTATTCGTGCACTTCTCTATCTGCTACTACTGGCTTTTACGGGTATAGTGCCCTTGCCTTTTTTCTCCAACGGACGTCCACCTCTTTTAGTACAACTGGGTGCTATCTATTGTGTCGCATTCCTTAGTAGTACATGTTCGCAATTCTTTAACCCTTCCTATATCGGACTCATACGGCAGATTGTTCCTAAAGAGCAACGGGCGCAAATCAGCGGACTTAGCCAGTCTGTCGGTGCACTACTGAGCATTATTGGACCTGCATTAGCCGCACCTCTACTATTTAGTGCTGGTATCAAGTGGGCCTTAATGATCAACGTGTGTTCTTTTATCGCCTCCCTGATAACGTTATGGCTTGTCAAACCTGTCAATGAGGCAGAAATAACACCTTCAGAGCGTGCCAATTTTCGCCAGGAACTTCTGACTGGCCTACGTTATGCCTTTAGCACGCCCGTTATTCGGATGATCATCTTCGTAGCAATCATTCTTCAGCTGGGTATAGGAATATTTGATGCATTGTTCTACTTCTTTATCCAGCAGAACTTACATGTCGCCGTTGAATGGGTTGGCTTTGTTTTCTCGGCCTTGAGTGTAGGCACCATCATTGGAGCCATTGTGATTGGATCGGTGGCGAAATATATAGACTTGAAACGTTTGCTCTGTCTGGCCTTGCTGGTTGCTGGATTGGTGATTATTGTCTTCTCGCGCATGACAGTATTTGGCATAGCATTAGCAATTGCCGTTCTTTTGGGCATAACGGTTGCAGCGGCCAATGTTGCCTTGCAACCACTCGTGATGAATGAAACACCAGAAGGGATGATTGGACGCATCGAGGCTGTGTTGACACCGCTGGCAACAGTCGCCTCACTGGTTTCTCTCTCGCTAGGTGGTTTCCTGGTCAGTATTGTGCTGGTGCATTTCAATGCCCATTTTCTGGGTATGACATTTGGACCCATTGATACCGTTTACATGGGCACCGGTGTCCTGTTTCTCATCGCGAGCATATATGTCTTCCTGACCAGTAGGACCATGCAATCTGCGCGTACAGAATAATGGAGTATCTCGTACTCACGAGAGATGCAGCATATTTTTAGTCAAAGGAGGCAACATGAAGACATACGATCTTGTGGTTATCGGAGGTGGGCCAGCAGGCAGCACTGTAGCGACATTAATCAAACGCTATTCGCCTGATCTCAAAGTGCTGGTATTGGAAAAAGCACTCTTCCCTCGCCACCATGTAGGCGAATCGCTTCTGGCTGGAGCAACGCCGGTTCTCAAGGAAATGGGGGTTTATGAGCAGGTCAATAAACATGGGTTTTTGGAAAAACTAGGCGCAACCTACATTTGGGGGCATGATCGTAAACCTTGGGGCTTTTCCTTTGACGAGTTGAACACGGCTTTTACGTCGCAGGGAAAGCGTGTTTCCGAAATCTACACCAAAGCCTGGCAGGTGAACCGAGCGGAGTATGATCACATTCTTCTCAATCATACAGAAGAGGCGGGCGTTGAAGTTCTTCAAGGGGCACGTGTTGTACGTCTCATACAAGACCAGGGCAGTGAACGCATCACAGGTGTAGAATACAAAGACCAGGATGGATTGCACACAGTTGCCTGTTCCTGGCTTGTTGATTGTAGCGGGCAAGATGCATTTCTTGGACGTAAGATGAGCATTCGTCAGTATGACGAAAAAATGAATAATTATGCACTTTGGGGCTATTGGCAGGGAGTCCGGTGGAACCCTGAATATCTGGGATCGCCTGAACTGACACGTATTTTTGTCGTCACTACACAGCACGGCTGGCTCTGGTGCATCCCTTTACGTCGGGATACTGTCAGTGTTGGGTTGGTAACACATCGCCAAACCTTACAGCATGCACAAAATTCAGACCAACTATATCTGAATGAGCTTGCCTCTTGCCAAGAAATCCATAGTATGCTCAAAGACGCTTATATGGTACGGGTAACTCCAGACCAGACTCGTGATGTATGTGCTATTCAGGACTGGTCGTATACCAGCCAGCGTATGAGCGGACCATCTTGGGTGTTAGTGGGCGACTCAGCTGGTTTTGTCGATCCCATTCTCTCCTCGGGAACGATGCTTACGCATGAGTTGGGGCAAAAGGCGGCCTATACGCTTCTCTCAACCTTTGCATCGAGCAGTGATCGGCAGATTCAGGCATATTGGGACTTCTACAACGATACCTATCAGACGTATTTGCAAGCATACCGGGATATGGCTAATTTCTGGTATAGCAATAATTTTTCGATGGAATCCTGGCAGTGGGAGGCTCGTCGTATCCTTACACAACGGGACAGCACGATCAATTTGACAGACCGTGAAGCTTTTACACGCATCGCCTTTGGCTACGCCTCGCGGACCGAATCTGTAGGGCTTTTTGGGAGCTATGCACCATTTGAAGCACTCCGCCTTGCCGATGGGTTATTTGGTACCTCATGGGATGCAAAATCTGTGGCCGAGAAATATGCTGAACACCCTTTGAAACTCAAGGAGAACGTGCAAATTAGTGATGGGATGTATTACTACTGGGGGCGCATTCGCCATACAAAACGCATCATTGGCGAAAATAAGGAGTATCTCGATCTCCATCCCTCTGAAGAGTGTTTCATTGATTTGCTGAAGAATACCTGTACGCTAGATACTTTGAGCCAAACTGCGAGAAGCATCCAACAACGAAAAGAACTCGCCCGGAGTGGTATTGATCTTATTGTACAGCTCGATAACATTGGTGCCCTGGTATAACCTTTCATATCAGGCTACTTGACCAGCCAAGAAAAGAGAGCTTTCTATGGTGGATTTTCCAATCGGAACAGTTACATTTCTCTTTACAGATATCGAGGCGAGTACTGCCCGTTGGGAACACTTTCCTGAACAAATGCGCCAGGCTGTGGAACTACATGATGTACTACTCCGCCAAATAGCAGAAAAGAACAGTGGAAAAGTGTTTAAAACAATGGGAGATGCATTTTACATTGCCTTTTCCTGTGCGGGAGATGGGTTGGCGGCTGTCATAGAAAGCCAGTATGCCCTTGCAAAAGCCAGTTGGCCTGTAGAGATACAATCTCTACAGGTGCGTATGGCATTACATACAGGAGAAGTTGAATACAGAAACCAGGATTACTTTGGTCAGGCACTTAATCGTGTTGCGCGTATGCTAGCTGCGAGCTACGGGGGGCAGATTATACTCTCTCAGATTACGTATGGCCTTGTGCGTGACCTTTTGCCTGCAGGTATCACCCTGCGTGATCTTGGACAACATCGCCTCAAAGATATTCAGCACCCAGAACACATATTCCAGGTTCTTCTTCCTGATCTGCGGTGTGATTTCCCCCCATTGAAAACCCTGGATTACCTGCCGAACAATCTTCCAACACAATTAACCCCTTTTATTGGACGCCAGCAAGAACTAGCGACCATTTCATCGTTACTTTTGCGGGGTAATGTGCGCCTAGTCACCTTAACTGGACCAGGAGGTGTGGGTAAAACCCGTCTAGGTTTACAGGTAGCAGCTGACATAGTCGATGCCTTCTCTGGCGGAGTCTTTTTTGTGAAGTTGTCCGCCGTTCGCTCTTTTGATGCTTTTATATTAGCAATTGCCCAGGCTCTTAATATTAGCGAAGCCGGGTATCAATCTGCACTCGAACACCTGAAAAATCGTTTGAATTATAAAATCCTGTTATTGCTGGATAATTTTGAGCAGGTTCTTGATGCTGCCCCCTTTGTCTTTGAACTTCTGGTTCACTGCCGTGATCTTAAAATGCTCATTACCAGTCGAGCTGCACTTCATATTGAGGGTGAGTATGAGCAACATATAGAACCAATGACCCTTCCAGATCGCGGTAGTGTTCCGCTGCTTGCTGAGTTATCTCAATATGAGGCTATCATGCTGTTTATGCATATAGCTCAAGCTGTAAAACCTAGTTTCCAATTGACCGAGACAAACGCTCCGGCTATTGTTGAAATATGCAGGCGTCTGGATGCGCTCCCGTTAGCAATTGAACTGGCGGCTGCTCGTATCAAACTCTTATCACCACAAGCCATGCTAAAACTCATTAAACAAAGTTTTCAAGTAATCAAAGGTGGCATGCAGAATCGCTCGGCACGACAGAAGACTCTCTATGAAACGATTGCTTGGAGCTATGAATTGCTCAACGACAACGAAAAAAGCTTTTTTAAGCTTCTAGCAATCTTTCGCGCGGGATGCACACTAGAAGCCATTGAGGCAGTATGCCAGCATAAAGAGCCGTTAGACGATCTTCTGGATATCCTCATGTCGCTCATCGATAAAAGTTTGTTACGCCAGCAGGAGCAGGAAGACGAAATGCGTTTTACTATGCTCTACACGATTCAAGGATTTGCGCTGGAACAACTTACGGCGGCAGATGAGCTACAAGTTTTACAACACCATCACTATCAGTACTATTTAAATTTTGCGCGGCAAGCGGTCTCGAAACTCAATGGTCCAGAACAAAAGCATTGGCTCAATAACCTGGATAAAGAGTATGATAACTTACGTGCTGCCCTCCAGTGGTGCCAGGAAACGCGCGCTATTGACGAGGGACTACAACTCTCTACAGAACTTTGGCGATTCTGGTTAATACGCGGTTATCTTCCTGAAGGAAGATACTGGTTAAATTTGTTTCTACAGGCACAGAGTACTCAATCGACCCCTTCTATTATACGTGCTCGCGCACTTGAAGGAATTTGCGTTCTGCTCACGCGCCAAAAAGATTTTTCAGGTGCAACCACGCTAGCCAATGAGGCGTTGTCATTAGGCCAACAGCTAGATGATAAAGATATTGTTGGAACAGTCTCGAGTGCTTTAGCGGAAATTGCTTATGCGCAAGGCAATATTCCACACGCCACAGAACTCCTGGAAACAAGTTTACTGCTTCGACGCGCGCAGGGGAATATACGTGGCACTGCGAGTTTGCTCAATAATCTGGGTAATATCGCACTACAACAGGGCAAATTTAGTCGTGCCGCGATGCTCTTGGAAGAAAGCTTGAGTCTTTTCCGTCAAGAGGGAGACAGATTAGCTCTTGCATCAATACTAAATAACCTGGGTGAAGTGGAACGCTATCAAAGCAACATTGAAAAGGCTCTGCTCCTGTATGAAGAGAGCCTCAATTTGAGCCGCGAAGTGAAATACACGTGGGGAATCGCAGCTGCCCTTTCCAATCTTGGAAATGGTTTGCTTTGGCAGGGAAAGTACCAGCAAGCATTACAATCTTATCAGGAAAGTCTGAAGCTTTTTTCCGACATGGAAGATAAATTCGGCATGGCTTGCTGTCTGGGAGGCTTCGCGGAAATTGCTTATGCCGATAATCAATTAGAGCTTGCTACACATGTATTGGTTCAGACTGAACTTATGCGCCAGAATATGGGCGTCACAGTTTTGCCGTTTGATCGTGGAAATCAGCAGAATACCATAGCACTTTTGCGTACTGCACTTGGCAGTAGTGCTTTTGATGCGCAATGGGCAGGAGGGCGTGCATTGGTGCTTGATCAAATTGTTGCTCGTGTGCTCTCTATGAACTTACACGGAAGATAAATGCTAACGAGAAAAATTTGTTTTCTCGCCTCCCCCTTCGGAACATGGCTTGCTAGAGATGAGCAACAGATTGCTCAATAAACAGCGCGTGGCATTGGTCAAATCTGACAGTGAGTATACGACAAATCTTACGACAATCGTAAAATCTGGTGAGAAACCCTGGTAATCGGAAGCGAATCGTGATGCGGCCGCTAGCGGTCCCCTCAAGCCGCATCTAGAGCCGCTTGAGGGGACCATTAGCCATCCGTGTCGCAATGACCACTGCAACCCTCAGGCTTCCTGTGCGAGTTTGAGATGCTGATCAAAGAACGCGAGAATACGTTGGCGGGCCTTCTGAGCAGAGGGTTCATGGTAGCCTGCACCAATGAGTGGAGCCATGATTGCGAACAAGACGCTATCGTGTTTATTCAAGAAACCATGCCCAGCACCATCATACTCGGTGATATCATGCTCGATGTTGAGTTTCGTAAGCGTGCTTTCAAGGCGGCCGGCGGCTCCCCGCAGTGTGCGGTCCTTGCTGCCGAAACTGCCAACAATTGGGCATGCTCCCTGCAGGATGCTCTCAACATCATTCGGGACCCGGCCGTAGTTCACACTTGATGCTGAGAAGCCGTGACCGGGAGCCAGGAGAAGCGCGAAACCGCCCCCCATGCAGAAGCCAATGACACCAATTTTGCCAGTACAAGTCGGTTGCTCACTTAGCCACTGGCGTGTGGCGTCGATATCCTCAAAGGCTGTGCCCTGGCGTGCCGCCAAATCGCGAAAGGTGGCGCGCAAGCAGGTCATTTTTCGTCCCCAGGAATAGAGATCGGGCGCGATGGTGACATAGCCTGCACTTGCCAGCCAATCAGCCTGGCGGAGCAGGTCGTCGCTCATGCCAAAGGCATCATGCACTATGACGACGCCGGGCCACGGCCCCTCACCCGCTGGTTGGGCCAAATAGCCGCGCAGTTGATGCTTCGGCGTTGTTATCATCATTTCTGTCATTTTATTCTCCACATCAAATAGGCCAGCATGGCTGGCTTGCTCGATGAAATATCAACAGGCATTCTTTAGAGTCCTACGATAGCGATAATTTTTCAACCTCTCGCATCAACTCTTCTTTCTCCAGCGAGGCTTATGGCTTCCACTACCAATAACGAGTGCCTCGGTCTCCCGCTCTTTTAATTGTTCATATAACCGCCTCAACTGGGCGGCGTGACGCTGACATTACATTCAGATAAATTCGCGCACGAGGTAGAGAACAATAGTAGTGCGCCCTGGTATTCGGAGAGACGAACGAATGTCCCGTGTTAGACTCAAGGTGAAAATCTGGTGCCGGTGAACCGACGTTGACTTCCATCACATGATCGCCCATCGTTTTCTTGCCTTTCAAAGTATGCTCAAACGGAAGTTATCAAAGCTGGCTTGTCTGGGAGTAGTAACTTGCCTGAAGCTGTGTCGCGCAAGCACAATACAACCAGGCTCTGATATAGAGTATATCATAACAATGGTTAATGAAACCTTGTAGAGCCTACTGCAAGGGCCAGCCGCCGTGTTCCTCTATCGTCTCATCAATCTGCGCCATCCACGTGATTGTTTCTGCTAAGGCCGCAACGATATGGTGATAGTGCTGAACATCTTCGTATGAAAGCACACGCCCCTTGCGATCTTTCAACCACTTTTGGCAGACCTGATAGCCACCCACGTGAAACTCCCATACCTCCGCAGGCACACCCGCGAAATACTGCTCTTTGTTGATATAGATACGCCCAGGAGTATCGTCGCTGGCTGGACGGTACTCGACCTTCTCGACCAAATTGTTGCCTTCTGTGGGATAGGCAACGCGCGCACTGCCAAACTCTTCCATCAGATGCAGCTTTACTAGCCGTTCACCTGACGCGCACAAAGCGCGGAACAGTTCAGCATCGGTGGTCAGCGGCAGGCGCGGAAAATCAATCTTGAGGAACTCGGCATAGCGTGTGCGATAGGTAGGTGAGTGGAAAACAGCATACATGTAGGCAAAGATATCCTCTGGCCCCAACGTCTCGCGCAGGTCGCCATGCCCATCCGCGACAAAGCGCATGCCAAGCTTACCCGTGATGTCGGCAATAAACCCCGCCGAAAGATTGGGCCGCCGCCCTCCTGGCGCATCGGATGGCTCGTGAGTATCAAACAGCGCATTTTGTTTGTTTGGGTCAGGGTAGAGATAGAGAGGAAAAACAGAGGAACCATCCTTAATTTCTACATATACAGCAGGAGTGGGGGTATTTGAAATGAGTGCATGTTGCCAAGTACTCGCCTTCGTTTGGCGTGTTATGTTTAGTGCGATATTAGACAAAAGCATATGTTGACGTAACTCAGCACGAGGACGATCCATTGCAACTTCACTAAAAAAGCAATATCGCCAATCAAAAGGACGATAGAGGCACTGTACAATATTTTCCTGCCAGTATGGATCAGCGAAAATTTTTTTCCTCGCTCCAGCAAGTACCCAGCTGGAACTATCAATGAGGCTGTATTTCTCTGCTATTACTTGGTCAGAAATGCTTTTATCTTGCATGTCTTTCATACGAGCATAAACCTGTGACTTATCAAAATCTATAGCAAAATAATCACGATGGCTTTGAAAGCCTAAAACATTTACCTGCATTATATCGATTAATTTTATTCCTTGGTCATATTCTTCGTGTAATATGGTATTTTGCGGTATAAATAAGTAAAGCTCTTGCTGTGGTTTAAGTTGTTTCCAGCCTGTATTTTTTATGTTATGCTCTGCTAGCCACTGATACTTCCCGCCAATCAATTGCTTGATATCGCCAACTTTTTCAAAAACCTCGCGTTCGCCCCATAGTTCAGCGTGATAGACATTGGCAATACTATCGGCGTTCCTGCTGCCTTTGCGCCGTACAAAAATACCAATAGCCACGCCTTGCTGGATGTCGAAGACGTTCTCATCTTTGGAGCCATCGGGCGAACGCTCTTTCTTCTTGCTATTGCCGTGTAGGTCCAGCACGTAGATATCATCGAAACTGTGCATCAGCGATTGGCGCATACCGCGAAAGGTCGGGTTATCCAGATAGCCGTGATTGCTGATAAAGGCCAGGATGCCGTAGCCCGTCTGCTCGATGCGCCACTGCGCGAAGCGAATAAACTTGACATAATCATCATTGAGCCATTTGGGGTTGCGTTCGCCAAGGTCCTGTCCATCGACCTCGAAATAGCTACCGACCTTTGCGCCCGTGAGGCTATCCTTGCCGTGCAGCAGTTCTTTAATCCACGCGCCTTTGTTAGCCGAGTGACCAGAGTAGGGCGGATTACCAAGTACAACCATCACGGGGGCGTCATGCTTGACGCGGTCAGCCGCCTGTGCCTCCTGCACCAGCCACTCGGCAAATGGAAGCGTGCTGCCCTCATAGCTTTCTTCCAGCGTGTTCGTCAGGTAAATGCCCAGGCGTTCGTCGCTCTGAAAATCATAGCCCGTTTCCGCCAGTTGCAGGCCAAGTTTCATATGCGCGACCGCGTAGGGAGCCATCAATAACTCAAAGCCGAAGATGCGCGGCAGCAAGTGTTTTGAAACATAGGCCGACCACGCCCCTTTGTTCCCTTGCGCGCAAACATATTCATAGATCAGATCAATCACACTATGCAGAAACGTTGCCGTTCCGGTCGCAGGGTCAAGAATTTGGACCTTATGTGTTTCAAGCAGTGAGCCATCTGCTTTTGGCAACTTAATTTTCGTAAAATCCGCTAAGCCATCTGCCAGGCCAAATTCGTGTTTGAGCACGTAGTCCACGCTGCGCACGATATAGGAGACGACGGGTTCAGGCGTATAATAGACGCCCCGTGCTTCGCGCAGCTTGGCGTCATAGGCCGAGAGGAAGGTTTCATAAAAATGGACAACCGGGTCCTCCTGGCGCGTGCGTTTGCCAAAATCGCGCAGAATAGTGGTTATATCGGTATGATCTAGTACCGCCGCGAGATCATCGACCGCCCATGAGATGCGCTCATCTAATTCAGGGCCAGCAATATAGCCGAAGAGCTTGCGCAGAAAGGGATTGGTCTTGGGGATGGCATAGGCGGCGTATTCGCGCACAAACGGCTGCCCTGGTTTCATATTGACACGCGCCGCGAACAGGCCATAACAGATCGTTTGCGCGTACATATCGGCAAATTGCTCGCCATCCAGGTCTGGCAGCAAGACCTGTTTGAAGCCTTCCCACTGTCCATGCAGCGAACCCGCGCCTGTCTCGCTTTTGAATGCCTGACTGATCGCGTTCCTGATCAGTTGCGCAATCGCTGCCATGCGGGTCGCTAATTCTTTTGGATTGTTGACAGTTGGAGCCTTTGCCACGAGAAAGCCATGCAGCAGGTCATTGACCTGTTTGACACCCTCGGCATCCACAACCCATTTTGCAGCTTTACTCTTGCCACTCACTTTTGAGGTCAGACGCGCAGTCATGCGATGTTCGCCCGCCACATACCAGCGAAACTCAACATAATCGGTGAGAATGAGGTTTGCCAGACTGCGCAGATAGCGTTTCATCTGGTCGCTTTGCTCAACCTGATCGAGGGCAATCCCGATATCTTTCGTCTCAATGTAGCCAAGCGGAGTCTGCTTATCGGTGATAATGAAGTCAGGCGCACCACAGTTCTTAATATGTTTCGGCTCATTGGTCGCAACCACGCCAGGGGCCAGCGTTTCGATCAAACTCTTGAGATAGGAACGGTAGGTATGCTCCGTTGCGCTGCCAGCGTGATAGGGCGTCTCAATTTGCTTCAGATAAGCGCGTAATGCAGCCTCACTCATGATGCCTCACCTGTCTCGTCTCGTTTGGTCTTGAAAATAAAAAAGGGAGAGATGCTCTGCTCTTGTGCGGAAGCCAACTCATGCATCTCGTGGGTTTTCAGTGTAGCGCATCGGGGGGGGAAATGCAAGGCATATGGTGATAAGATAGAAAGAGCTTATCTTTGCGCATCTCTAAAGACGATCCGTGAAGATACACGTAGCGAAGCAATGTGATGGGGAGACACTGTATGCACGTTCTGATCCGACCAGTTCAGCCAGATGATGAGTTATTGCTCTGGCACATGCTGTACTATGCCGCGCACATGCACGAAGAAGAGGGCGATGCTATTGAGACTGAGACTGAGGCGGCGAAAAATAACCCTGGCTTGCAGAAATATGTGCAGGGATGGGGACGTGAGGGTGATATTGGTGTCATTGCCGTGCATCTACAAGATCAACGCCCGCTAGGAGCTGCCTGGGTGCGTGTGCTGAGTGAAGAAAAGAGCATGTCATCGGCTGTCAAGGAGCGGACGCCAGAACTGGCTATCGCCGTGTTGCCTGAGTGTGTTGGGCAAGGTGTTGGCACACAATTGATGCAACATCTTCTGGATGCTGCCCGCGCAGTCTATCCCGCAGTCGTGTTGAGCGTGCGCACAAACAATCCCGCCCGCAATCTCTATGAGAGAATGGGCTTTCGCGTTGTGGATACCATTGTGAACCGTGTTGGCAGTGCATCAGTAGTGATGCTTATACAGTTTTGACAGTATGTAACCTGTGTACCAGATTGCTAGAAGAGAGTGTACTATGATAGAAGCTTTGCATCCGTCGGAGTCAACCTGGCAAGCATTGGACGATGAAGCCGTGCGTCACCTTCAGGCACTGATTCGTTGTAACACGACGAATCCGCCAGGCAATGAGATCGCAGCCGCCCATTACCTTCAGGAGCAACTCGTGGCGGAAGGTCTTGAAACGCGCATTATCGAGTCGCTCCCCGGTCGGGCTAGTGTGTGGGCGCGTCTGCCGGGCAAGGGCACGAAACGTCCGTTGCTGCTTGTTTCGCATCTGGATGTAGTGCCTGTCGAGCGCGAACGCTGGAGTGTCGATCCCTTTGGCGGCGAGATTCAGCAGGGCTATTTGTATGGACGTGGAACGGTGGATACCAAGAGCCTGACCGCCAAACAACTCACGTTGCTGCTACATCTGGCCCGCGTCCAGCGTGAGACTGGTCAACGTCTTGAGCGTGACCTCGTGCTGCTAGCCGTTGCTGACGAGGAGCAGCACGGCACGTATGGCATGGCCTGGATTGTGCAACACGAGCCGGCATTGCTCGATGCCGAATATGCGATCAATGAAGGAGGCGGTTTCGCGTTAGACTTTGGCGGAACACGGATTTATTTGTGTGCCACAGGCGAGAAAGGCAGCGTCGAGGTACGGCTACGCGCTCAATGGGAGCCATGGCATGGC
>DAICZM010000609.1 GCA_027311145.1 Ktedonobacterales bacterium | reverse complement strand
GCCAGCCAATCGGGCAATGGCCCAGATTGCCCGCTTGGCTGGCTCTCTCACAAGAACATTGCGCTGATGCTTTCACGATTATGGATGCGTCTGATAGCTTCGCCAAAGAGTGAAGCGACTGAAACAACCTCGATTTTTTCCGAAAACTGTACCGGTTGATGCTCAACCGTGTCGGTGATAATCAGGCGTTGGATGTGGCTGTTATCGATGCGTTCGATAGCTCCTGGGGTCAGCACGCCGTGCGTGACAACGGCATAGACCCCACGTGCGCCGCGTTCAAGCAGTTTCACAGAGACATCAGCTAGCGTGCCGCCAGAGATCGTAAAGTCATCGACCACGATAGCGGTTTTATCTTTGACGTCACCAATGATATTGAGAATCTTGGCTTTCTCATCATGGGCTAAACGCTCTTTATCGGCGATAGCAATCGAGACGCCTAGACAAGAGGCATAGCGTCGTGCCTGCTTCGCAAAACCAATATCAGGCGAAACAACCACAATTTCACCCAGTTTCATCTCCTGAATATGCTTGCAAAGCAAGGGCAGGGCATAGAGATTGTCCACCGGTGTGTGAAAAAAGCCCTGGATTTGCGGGGCATGCAGGTCCATTGTGACAACGCGATTGGCTCCTGCCGCCTCGATGGCATCCGCGCATACGCGAGCGCGGATCGAGACACGTGGTTCATCCTTCTTATCGCCTTTGGCATAGCTGAAATAGGGAATAACCGCTGTCACAGATTCTGTGCCTGCGCGTTTGAACGCATCAATCCAGAATAACAATTCCATAAAGTTGTCATTGGCGGGAAAAACCGTCTGTTGCACGAGATAGACGCGCCGCCCACGCACATTCTCCAGGATGCGTACAAAGGTATTGCCATCTGAGAAACGCAGGGTTTCATTCGCACCCTGGGGAATTTGCAGATACTCGCAGATGCGAGCCGTGAGACGGGGACTGCCACTGCCCGCGAACACTGCGATGCCATCGGGTTCCATGATCTGTACCTCGTTTGTCTCGCCTAGTCCTCTTCGTAACGCCCGCCAAGATGTTGCGCGAGAAATTTCTCGGCTGCCGCATAGAATTTAAGTCGATTGGCTGGTTTGGCAAATCCATGCCCTTCGTCGGGGAAGAGCATATATGCATAGGCAATGCCTTTGCTTTTCATCGCCTCTACAATTTGCTCCGACTCCGCTTGCTTAACACGCGGGTCGTTGGCTCCCTGGGCGATCAAGATTGGTATCTTGATCTGCTCTACGTGAAAGAGTGGCGAGCGTGACTTGAGAAAGGCTTCTTCAGTGTCGGGGTTGCCGACTCGCGTATGAAACTGCGCTAAAAAGGTTGACCAGTAAGGGGGGATCGTTTTAATCAGCGTTATCAGGTTGCTTGGTCCTACGATATCAACCGCGCAACAGAAGAGGTCTGGCGTAAAGGTCGCCCCTACCAAGGCGGCATAGCCACCATACGAGCCGCCGTAGATCGCCACCCGTTTGGGGTCTGCAATACCCTGTGCGATGACCCAGTTGACACCGTCTACCAGATCATCGTGCATCTTGCCCGCCCATTCTTTGTTGCCCGCGTTCAAGAAATCTTTGCCATAGCCTGTTGAGCCACGATAGTTGATCTGAAGACAGGCATAGCCACGATTCGTGAACCACTGCACTTCCGGGTTATAGCCCCAGGTATCGCGTACCCAGGGACCACCATGCACATCTAACACCATCGGCACGTTTTTTGGTTCTATGCCAACAGGGAGCGCGAGGTAGCCGTGAATGGTCAGGCCATCGCGTGCTGGGAAGCTGATTGGTTGAATATTTGCTAGCGTGTACTGGCTGAGGGCCGGTTGGTTATTGAAGAGAAAGGTTGCTTTCTGCTCTTGGCGGCGATAGAGATAATAGGGGACTGGCCCATTATCAACGGTGAAAGCGATCACCCAGTTCTCATCGGCATCGTCGCGGCTGGTAATCGAGAAGTCGCCCGTGTGTATCTCGCGTATGCGCTCGAAATCCAGCCGAATCGACTCATCTAGCACAAGCCATGCACGGCGGTCGCGATTGAACGAAACGGCCTGCACTTCGTAGCTGTCAGGATGAAACATGGTTGAGCCAACGTCATATTGCGCGTCTTCTGCAATCACCGTCAGCTCGTTGGTTGCCAGTGTGAGTTGAGCGAGGCGTAATGCGTTGGCATTGCGTGAATCTTCGATATACAGTGCCTGCCCATCTTTGGTGAAAGCCAGTGGTGTGCTATCGGCGTCTTCCATGCTCCACGTGAGCTGGACATGCCACTCGTCTGCCTCGTGCGCGCGCACGAGCAGTTGGCGTCCGCCATCAGGCAGAGCGGCAATGGCCCCTCGGACTTGGAATTGGATATCTGTGACCCAACCAGCGATGTTGCCGGGGTTTTTCGCAACCTGCCTGAG
>DAICZM010000608.1 GCA_027311145.1 Ktedonobacterales bacterium | reverse complement strand
GTTCGCGCCGGATCGACGTCAGACGACACTGGCGCGGCATAGGAACGAGTGGAGGACAGCAGATGAGTGAAGTGATGAAGCCTGCGGACGTGACGTCGACACCCGAGGAGGAAGAGTTCGAGTTGCAGGCTGATGAGCAAGAGAGTGCCAGCATGCATCGCAGTTTGCCAATGCCGGAACCTGAAGCGCAACCGTTGCAACGGCCCGTGCCCAATCAACAGCAGCGACCAATTCGCCGCGTTGATCGCAATGCCGACCTGCCACGTGGAAATCGCAATGGCACCTCGGGTGATGTGATTGACATTCCGGCCTTCCTGCGCAAACGTTAGTAGCTATAGCATACGTTCTGCCAGCCAAAAAATGGTTGTGGTAACAATACCACAACCATTTTTTGGGGACTGTTTTATTTGTTACGTGTGCGACCCAGGTTGCCGGGGATATCTTTATTTAGGCCAATATGGTTGACTACCACGCGCACGCCCGGTAGACCGAGCATCTCGCGCTCCAGCATAGCGCGTGTCTCTTTGCTCGTCACATCTCCATATAAATGCAAGATATAGTTCTCGACGAGAACAGTGATGTTGCTGCTGCTGTCTAATTTGCCTTTAGCCATCAGACTATCCAGGCGTGCCTCTGCTGCAAGCTGAATAGTGTCTTCCGCGACGATATAGTTGCGAACATCGGTAATATTGGGCAGTTTGCGCAGTTCCGCTTCAACGGTTTCACGTTGTGTTTCCAGTTCAACTTTGCCGTACAGGGCCAGGGTGACCATCTCGCCTTCCACTGCGTCGATTTCGACGGTGACGGGATGTACGCTATAGGCGGTGCTGCTCACTGTGACCGTGTGCTCGACAATAGCCTGGGCCATGTCTAGCACGTCCTGGCTGCTCAAGTTGGGGTTGATATTGGTAGATTCGTCATACTGCGGGGCCATCGGGTCTTCTAATGCCCAGCCCAAGATGCCAATCAGGACAAATGGTGCGGCAATAATAGATATCCACGGGTTGGCAGGAATAAATAATAACCCTGCTATAGTCACAATAATAGCTACATTAAGTAGAATCGGCCACAGACTCGGACCTGGTAAATGAATATGATGTGCGTTTGCCGCATCCGTTGTTGTGGCGAGTGCGTCAAGCTCATCTTCTGTCAGATTCGTGCTGTGCAGAGAAGTTTCCATAAGTTCTCGCTTTCCTCCGGGAGTGGTAGACGATTTGTAGGGACAGGTATGCTTTGATCTATAGATGTCCTTCCTAAAGAATACCAAATATCCAGCTTTCATGCAACCTGTAAGTGCTTGTGTGCTTGTGGCGCACGGCCCTGAGCGTACTGTCAAGCTTGCTAGTGAGTGTACCTCTTCAAGAAACGATGTTCTGGATAATTTCTAGCAAGAGTGGTTGTGGACAGGGTTTGGTGAGATAGGTGTGTGCCCCTAATTCCAGTGCGTGTTGGCGGTGTTTTTCGGAGGCACGCGAGGTGAGCATAATCACTTTGACTCTTGCCAGTTCGGGATACAAGCGCATGATATTGAGCAGATCATAGCCATTGAGGTTGGGCATCTCCATATCAAGTACAAAAATATCCGGTGGTTGCTCTTCTAGCAGTTCAAGAGCTTCAATGCCGTCACGGGCCTCGCGTATCACGAAGTTTGTCTGGCTGAGCATCTGGCGCAAGCTTTGGCGCATAGAGGCGGAGTCATCGGCAATGAGCAGTTGTTTGTGTGGGTGGAGGGGTTGTGAACGCAGTTGGCTTCTGTCCGTGCGCATCGGTGTGTCCTGACGGTGTAGTAGGATATGGTGGCGCAACAATTCCGGTAGATCAACAACGAGCAAGACATGCCCTTGGCCATTAATGGCGGCCCCGGTGATCCCCGGACGTTGCAGATAGGCTGCTAGTGGGCGTACCATCAGTTCTATTTCGTCTATGACTTCATCAACCGCAACACCAATGACCAGGCGTGAACTGTGTTGATGTACAATCAAGACTGGCTGGATACGTTGCATACTGCCCACGATGGCAGGGAGCGAGAGCAACTCGCCGAGCGTATAGAATGCATGTAGTTCTTCGCGTTTGTCACTCCCAATGCGTTGCACTTGTACAAAAGGAATAAGCAGATGCTGTTCGCCGACACGCACCTGCAAGCAGCGGACCGCTCCTTGTGAGTGTGGTAAGCGAATATGGAAACTGACACCATTGGCACCATTCCGCTGTGAGAGAATTGTGCCATGCAAGCGTTGAATACTGCTTCGCACTGCGTCGAGTGCGCCTCCCTGAATCATCATGGAGAAACCTAACTCAATGGTTACTTCGCTCCCTGGGCGGCGTACCTGTAGCCAGATGCGGTGGGGGGCGGATAGTGCGCTATTGTCGTCAGTTGTCAGTGCGTCGGCGATGCAAATACGTATTAGTTGCAGTAATATCTG
>DAICZM010000607.1 GCA_027311145.1 Ktedonobacterales bacterium | reverse complement strand
CATTAAACTGTACTTGCGTAGCAGCGCCCACGAACATCATGGTGTATTGTTTGCCGTAGGTCTGATAGCGGATGAATTGACCAGGCTGTAATACCAAGATTTGTGTTTGTGGCTGATCTGGCTTTGCAGCATCGGCTATCGCCTTGAGATGCGCTTCCATGCGGTGCAGAATGCTATGCTCTTCTTCCCATCGGTCAAACCAGGCGGCCTCGTTAAAAAAATCCGGCTTGCGCTGGCCCTGATCTATTTTCTTTTGACCATAATTGGCACCCAGGCCCGCGCCCACGCCTGCGATTGCGCCGCTTATTGCGTCTATCATCGGAATAATCCTCCATACCCATCTGCCAAAATATGCGTGATATTTGATGCCGCTGGATTCATTGCTACGCTCAGCTCTGCCCATACTCCGCTTGAAAACGACCAACTCAGTGTCATGTTGCCGCCGGTTGCGGCTATGTCACCCTCTGCCCCGCCGCTCGTCGCGGGCTGATACCGCTTTGTTTGGCTTGCAGTTGGTGTATCCGTTGACGCCGCGCCGTTGTTGACAGTATCAACTACTAGCTGATTACTGCTCGTGGTAGCCACCGTGTTTGAGCTGGCTGTACCAGTTGTGCCACTATTCGATGCAAGCGTTCCAAAGGTTGAACTTTGCGCCACGCCGCTATAGCTCGCAGACACGCCAATAATAAAAGTTGTTCCGCTCGCCGTAACAACTACATTCGCCGTGCCTGATGTTGGATTCAGCAGATACCAGAGCGACAAATGCTCATTGTTGCTGTTGTAGTTGACAATGCCGAGCTGTGTAAGCGCAACGCCCCCGTATGTCACCCCAGAAATTGATAATCCCGTGTCAACTGACACAATCAGTATGCGATTGCTTCCACTGCCTACCGTGTGGCTCCACGTGTTCGTTGTTCCACTGCCTACTTTGTTGCCAGTAGCAGCATCAAATGTTATCGCCATTATTTGTAATCCACATCCATCGACAAATCACCCGACCCGATAGCCGTTGTATCGCTATCCCCCATCGCACCTGTTGCGCCGTAGCCGATTCCGAGAGAAAAAGATAATCCGACAGGAAATGCACAAATCACTGTGCTATTCCCAGGAATTTGTATGGTTCGCACAGGCGTATCAGTCCCGACCGTTGGCGCAGTTGCTTTGTTGTAAAGCTTGAAATATCGCGCCGCCGAATTGGTGTTGCTGATAGCTAATCCGTAAATTTGCCCTGCTGTGCTTTTCACAAGAGTGCTATTGGTGCTAGCTGCACTAATCGCGTGCGACGGCGTTGACCCCCCGGCGGTTGTCGCAACATCCGAGGTAGGAACTGGATTACTATTGGAAAGCGTCGCGCCGTTTACCTGATCTATGTTCACTGGCGTTTGTGCCTGCCAATTCTCAACAGTCACCGGCAAAGCATTCCCCGAACTGATAGCCGTGCCATTAATTTCTGTGAGATTGGCGGCTTGCGTGGCTGGAAAATTGTTGATGCCGATATGACCGCTCGCATCCACCGCAAGCTCATTCGTTCCACCTGTATCGAGGATTTTTGTGGCACCGCTTACCACGTTCACAGGCAACCCGATTGAGGCCGTAACGGCCATCATCGTACCGCCGTTGTTGAACACCAGTTCATCGCCTATCGGATGTGCAGGTGCGGTAGACCCATCGGTGTACTGTGTTCCAGAGCTGCTACCGGCAATAATATTGACAGGCAACCCTTCTGTGTTGGAAACGCCCGTCATGGTGCCTGCATTGTCGAAGACGATATCCGTCCCAATTGGATGTGTAGGTGCCGTAGCCCCGTCGGTGTACTGTGTATTTGATGCTCCAGAGACAACATTAACAGGCAGACCGTTTGAAGAATCGTATTCATTGCCACTGGAATCAGTCGGCACTATCGGAATTGTTGTTTCATTGCCCGCGACAAGAGCATTGGCAATTTGCGCCATCGTAGATCATCCCCCTACCACATCATCAGCCCCACTCATCAGAAGCTATCTCTATTATACGGACACACAAAAATAGCGTTTGGCACTTAGAGCCAAACGCTATTTTTTATTGAAGCTCTTGCTAGTCCACAATCTCCAACGCCATCATTTGCACATAGCAATCATGGCAAAGATAGCCCTTTGTCCTATGTGTTTCGCTATCCTCAATCCGTTGCGCTCGCATGATCGTGGTCTGCTCCCCACAATCCATGCACCTGCATGGCTGATCGTCGCTCTCTTCAAACTGCTTGATGTCCGTCTGATCGTCCTTGTGTTCCTCGCAATAGTAGTGGCCTTTATCATCATTGTAGTGTGTCGCCTGCTCACCACAAAAGCATTTGATAGGCTCAGATGGATTATATCGTGTGCAGAATATTCCCCAGAATGTCATAGGCATCTGCTCCACCTCAGCCTCCGTCAATATCTGGCCCTCGTTC
>DAICZM010000606.1 GCA_027311145.1 Ktedonobacterales bacterium | reverse complement strand
CTGGCCTTCACAACTAGGCACTACTGCATCTCCTGTTTCTTCTGTTGTCTTAATAGCAAAGCTATGAGATCAAAAAACACCTGCTCCGTGCCAACAGCATAAAGCGGGTGTTTTTTGATCTCAATATAAAATACGGGTATTATGTAAAATATGATGTAGATAAGATATCAAAGGCCCAAGAAGCCTTTATACTGCAATATGCTACGGACAATAGCATCTTCGAGATAGCGCAGGAGGAAGATATAGAAGGCATTGTTGACCTAAATGCTGAATTGTTCGGAAGTGTTGGCAGCGACAAAGGCAGAGAAGCCCGATACCAGCAACGCATGGCACAGTACAAAGCTAATCCGCAAATCTTTCATGTTCTCAAACAAGATGACATAGTCGTAGGATATGTCGGAGCGTTCCCATTGCGACAGGATGCCATCAATGTTTTTGTTATCATCGGAGCCAAACAAGATGTAAAGAAAAGCAGACTGTATGGAGCCAGGATGATAGCAGGAACTGTCGAGTTCTTAGAAACGCTAGCAAGAAGAGGTATTTTTGTAAAGCGGCTTTATGGAACGAGTAGAACACAAGACGGCATCAGAACCGCAAAGGGTATGGGGTTCAAGCAAGTAACGCCCGTTACAGAAGAAGACAACCTGCTACGTTTTGTGCTTGACTTGAAAGAGACTCAAAACCCACTCTTTAGAGGGTATCAACGTCTCTTGAAAGAGGCAGAAGCCGCAAACCAAAAAGAGGAAGGCAGTAGTTCTAAAGCGGAAAATTCGGACAAAAACACCGAGAAAGTTGGTTAGTGAAATGTTGGTTAGATCGGCCTCTGAAGCCGTTTTAGATGGGGTTGAAGGTGGGCGATTAGGGATTCGAACCCCAGACCTACTGCGTGTAAAGCAGTTGGCTTACATACCCCCATCAATCGGCCTGTAGAGCTAGTTTAGAGACTTGAGCCTACTACCTGTAAACTATAGGCAGTAGGCTTGTATCTCCGAATTATAGCACGCTATTCATCCCAATAGCCAGAACCAAACCCCTCTTCCAGATGCCCTTTATCCGCTCTTAACGGCGAATGCTTCTCATGCGATTTCTTTAGGTGATCTATTGTCAGCGAAGCATATTTGTTCGTCATTGCAAGCGTCCGATGTCCCATTTGTCGCTGCACATCTAAAGGACTACGCCCATCAGCTAACTGTGTTGTTGCCATATACCGCCTGCATTGATGCGCCCCGACTTTCTTGCCATCTATACCTGTTCGCTTTTTCAAACGGCGAAACAACGCAGCAACGCCCCAGTATCCAAATGGCTTGCCATCATCGCCCAGGAAAACCATGTCCTCTTTATGTGCAGTATCAATACCAGCTTGTTTAGCCAGCACTGGACGATGTTTTGTCAGGTACTCATGCAGAGGTTTAAAGCCATCACGCGATACGGGGACTTGTTGCCACTTGTTCCCTTTACGATGAACCAGCAGCACCCGCATGTTACGGTCTACATCGCAGAGTCGCAGACCAACCAACTCTTTTAGACGAATGCCACTATCTAAGAACAAGGAGACAATAGCGCGGTTACGAGCAGTCAATGCCTTAGCCAAATTTGGCCTACTATATTCCCCCTCATCACAAGCATTGAGCAATTTTTGAACATCGTCTGCTGTATAAGTCGGTATGAACTTCTCTTCCACACGAGGAAGCTTGAAGCGTTTCGTAATCGGCTTCTCTATTATATCCTCATTTTCCAGCCAGTGACAAAATGCAAGAAGCGATTGACCATAGCTACGTATTGACTCATCGCTCAATTTCTTCCCTCTATACGTCGGTGTCTTCTGGAGATAGGCTATCCAACCACGCAGATGCACTAATTCCAATCTATCGGTATCAACTACACCATGAGCAGACTCCAACCACGTCGAGAAGTAGCGCAGCCGTTGACGATACGCCCTGATGGTTTTTTGAGTGTGGTTGTTTAACTCTCTATCCAAAATGAAATCTTCTATAGCCTTCTGTATGTTCATCAGTCACCCCCTTATTCATGGTCAGAGCCGTACCGCTCTTGTTTCTTATGGACTTCTTTCACAAACAGCCGTTGCTTTTCGTCAAGATACTGACTGCCAGCCTCATACAACCATTGCAGCGTCGAGGACATATCCGCATCAGTCGCCGCATACGAGCCGCCGAGCCACGCCGCTAGGGTTGAGGCATAGCCGACCATCGCCGCAACACCCCGTTCCAGGTTCTTTTCACGAATACGTTTCCGCACAACCGGACCAAGCCCGAACTCTGGCAGTTCATGAAAGGCCGATTGCACTACCGACCAGACCGGATGCACAGGCCAGCGCGATTGATTACTATCATCCGTTGGAACCACATAGCGCAGCCAACCATCTGGTAGACCATCCGAGTCGCCAGCCACACGACCCGCCGCATATTCCCACAGCGCAGGGA
>DAICZM010000605.1 GCA_027311145.1 Ktedonobacterales bacterium | reverse complement strand
CTCTTATTTGAGTTGATGGCTGGCCGCCTACCTTTTGTCGGACGAACCACAGAAGAGACCGCCATGTTACAGCAAACGGAAGCCATTCCGCGCTTACGTCAATTCGTTCCTGACGCGCCTGACAGCCTACAACACATTATTGATTATGCGCTTGCCAAACAGCCTACACACCGCTATCCCAATGTACAAGCACTCCTCGCTGCCCTCAATGCAGTGCAATGGCCTCTACCCGCATCTGAACAACCTGCGATACCAGCAAGAGGGAGCCACTTCACGCAAGAAATCCCTCTCGTCGATGATGCGGAACAGACCATTCTCCATCACCGTGAACAGCCATCGCAGCCGCAAGAGCCGTTGCCATCACTACCCACATCGCTCGGTGTCTATGCCTATCTCTGTTACAAACGTCAGGAAGGCGGCGTTCAACGCATTCCATTATTAAGCGATCACGTCCTGGTTGGGCGAACAGACCCTAAACACAAATTTCGGCCCGATATTGACCTGACTCTTTTTGATACAACAGCGACTGTCTCGCGCAAGCACGCGATTATCTCCTTCGATGGCCAAAAATTCACCATGGAAGATCAGAAAAGTATGAATAAGACACGGCACGGCGCACACATTTTACACCCCATGGAAGTTGTCGAATTGCATCACGGCGACCTTGTGCGCTTTGGGAGCGTACAAATGGAGTTCAGAATACCCGGTTTGGCGACGCCATCCACAGATGATACACAAACAGCCTGAAAGCTCTTTCAGGCTGTTTTGGCAACGGCAATCAAATCAGCCAGCAGGCCCTGACCAGTTTGCAGGCGTCCCGCACCAGGCCCAATGATAGTGACCTCTGAAAGCGTATCCATTTGGAAGGTGATCGCATTCAGCACACCGTCAACACGTGCCAGCGGGTCGCTCAGCGGCAGAGCCAGCGGCTCCACGCGGGCTTCCAGGGGAGATTCACCGAAATCAGAAACCGCCTGCAAGGAGGCAACCAGCTTTATGCGTTTCCCCTCGTCGACTGCTCGCCGCATCTGTTCACGACTGACCGAGGTAATCCCTTTGCGAAAAACTTGCTCCGGTTTCAATGTATGCCCAAAACCAACTGCCGCAAGGATCAGCGTCTTGGCTAGCGCATCATACCCCTCAACGTCAGCCGTCGGGTCCGCCTCGGCATAACCTTGCGCCTGCGCCTCGGCCAGCACATCGGCATAATCGCGTCCAGCAGCCATCGCACTCAAAATATAGTTTGTCGTACCATTCAGGATGCCACGAACAGAGCGCAATCTGGCCCCTGCCATTCCTTCGGTCAACGTGCTAAGCACAGGCGTACCTGCCATCACCGTTGCTTCCATCCGCAGTTGCACATGGTGCTGGAGGGCGAGTGCAAGAAGCTCCTGGGCGGCCAAGGCCAGCGGCCCTTTATTAGCGGTTACGACATGCATACCTTGCGTCAAAGCAGCACGAATATGGCTGATACCCGGTTCGGCATCGCGCAAGTTGGTTCCAGTCGCTTCGGCCAGTATATGACCACCTGTTGCACGCAAACCCTCTAACGCATTAGCCCAGTGTTTTACGCCAGGATGGTTAGTCAACGGTTGACGTTGGGCCGCCAAGGCCAGCAACGTTGGAATATCCAAGCCTTTTTCACAATAAATGAAACCATGACGCGCATTTGCCACACTCACCAGGGTGACGTCCAGGTCAAAATGCTGTTGTAACAAGGTACGCTTACCGACAAGCAGTTCTGCGAGTCCCTGCCCAACGACACCAAAACCAAGAATGGAGAGACGAAGATGCTTCATACAAACAATACCATCCTAAATCCACGATAATTTTAAGCGATCTAATACACGCTTAACAGGACCCAACTCATCAATACCTAGCCTGCGTGCCACACGAATATAGACGAAGAGACCAACAAATACTTCCAGCAGAAGCTTAATTATTGCGAGAAGAGTGCCACCCAGACCCAAAGATTGCTCTGTTGTCGTCACTAGAATGACATCCAACAGACCGCGCAAGGCGAACACACACACGCCCATTGCCAGCGATGCCAATAAGACACGCCCAACAAAATTCCCTAATTTAGGTAACTGCATGTCACCAACACGTTGCTGTTGCAACAACCATAACAAGATGCCAGCCTCTAGCAGAGCAGCAATCGAAGTTGAAAAGGCCAGCGTACCCATGCCCCACTGCGGTCCCCAGAAGGAGGCAATGTCGATCAAAACCAGGCTTAACATGATCTTAAACATAAACTGCCCTACGCTAATAATCACGGGCATCCGACTATCGCGAAAAGCATAAAAGGAGCGCGTGAGAATCTCAACCGAGGCCAAACCTGCCAGTCCAATCGCAAAGCCTCCCAGCGGGATGGCCGTTGCTCTAGCATCGTTTAAACTAAAACGTCCATGCTCGAACAACACCTGAATAATGGGCAAACCCATCACTAATAAACCGATAC
>DAICZM010000604.1 GCA_027311145.1 Ktedonobacterales bacterium | reverse complement strand
CACGTACCCCAACCAATAGTAATGATACTGCGGCCACAGGACAAGATATGCCTCCGCTCTCGCTTGAAAAGGACGATACTGTGGTCCCTACGACAGATAAACATGATACATCGGTCCCTACGACAGATAAACATGATACATCGGTCCCTACGGAAGCGATTAAAGGAGCGTTGCAGGCGCAGATCGTGAAAGACCTGGGACAGGGGGGTGTCCTCTCGCAAAAGCTAGATGGCTACGAAGAACGACCCGCGCAAACCGAGATGGCCATACTGGTAGCACGCGCATTGACCGAGGGCGTACCCGCCATCATAGAGGCTGGCACAGGGACAGGCAAAGCTCTTGATGTGGATACCCCCATTCCTACCCCAAACGGATGGAAGCGTATCGGCGATCTCAGGACTGGTGATTTTGTATTTGATGAGCAAGGATATCCTACACGTGTCAGTGTCGCATTTGACATAATGCATAATCATACATGTTATGAGGTTGTGTTCTCCGATGGTTCATCTATTGTCGCTGATGCCGAACACGAGTGGGTATCCTACACATGCGCTGACCGCAAAAATGCCTATCTTTCTGTCGATGAAACTACCACCCTCATCGGTGAACACCGCTGGAGTGTGTACCAGGCAGCAGTTACAATGACTTCTACGAGTCTCAAAGAACGCCCTGCACACGACTCAAAGCAAACATTACTAACAGCCGTTAGGGAATGCCTTGCCACAGACTTGAGCGAACAACGGCGGGATGGTCGTGCATATACACTTGTCACTACAGAACAAATGGCTGCCACACTAACGGTTGGTACTCAAAGACGTGCAAACCACGCTATTCCGGTTGCTGGGCCACTTGTACTCCCAGAGGTAATCCTGCCAATCAAACCATATTTCCTCGGCATCTGGCTTGGCGACGGTACTTCCCATCATAATCAGATCACGATAGCAGACCCTGAACTCATCACCGCGCTCGAAAAGGACGGTTATACAGTTCGATCATTACAGAGCCATCCATATCTCTATGCCGTTGATGACGAAAATGGTAAGGCAGTCAGCCGATGGCAAGCTGGCATGACAGGTCGCCTTCGCACACTTGGCGTATATCGTAACAAGCATATTCCTCTATTGTATTTACGTGCATCTGAACAACAACGCCGCGCTCTCCTTGCTGGTCTTTTAGACACTGATGGTACAGTCAATTCTCATGGAGCGGCTGAGTTTACCACGACAAGTCAACAACTCGCACAAGACGTATATGAACTGGTATGTTCGCTCGGCTTTCGTTCCTCGTTACGGCAGGGGCGCGTGCAAATAGGGGAAAAAGATTGTGGCCCCAAATGGACAATTGCATTCACAACAGACCAGCAGGTTTTTCACTTGCCACGTAAAATGATGGCACACAAAGAGCAGCTACGCAATTACAGTGCTGATCGCAACAAATTTCGCTATGTGGTTGCTGTTCGTGAGGTAGATTCTCGTCCTGTCAGATGCATCCAGGTCGAAGCAGCAAGCCACCTCTATCTGGCTGGTCGGTCTATGATTCCAACGCATAACAGCCTAGCCTATCTTGTGCCTATCGTGCGTTCTGGTAAGGTTGCTATCGTCAGTACAGCCAATAAGGCTCTTCAGGAACAGCTTTTTTACAAAGATATCCCGTTCGTGCAGCGCAACATCAAGCATTTCGAGGCCGCGCTAGTCAAAGGTGTCAATAACTATGTCTGCCTGGATCGCGTAGAGGCTGAGCGCGTCGGTATGCAGTTTTACACAAAAAATACTGAGTTTAGACACCTACTAGAGATCATCAACAACCCAGACAGCACATTTAGTGGCGATTTTGAGACGCTCGGCTTTCAGCTTCCCAGCGATATTCGCGGGCGCGTCGCTACCGATAGCGATCAATGTGCGTGGAGCAAGTGCAGTTTCTTCGGTGAGTGTTATGTACGTCAGATGCGAGCAAATGCCACGAAAGCCCAAGTCATTGTCGTTAATCATACCCTGCTTCTGCTGGATGCCGCTATCGGTGGCTTTCTGCTGCCCGAGCGCGATATTATCGTGATTGACGAGGCCCACCATCTGGAAGAAGAGGCCACACGCTCGTTTACAACCACTATCGGCCCTATGCAGATTCAGCTGCTCTTGGCACAACGTATGTTAAAGACGCACAGCCAGATGAGCCTGCAAGCAGAGGCTGAACGCTCCGCCTTCCAGACCTGGCAACGCCTGAGCGAGGTCGCGGACCCTGGCTATAAAGGGCGCATCAACCTGGAGGAGCCATTGCAAGAGGGCCTGCATCTAGCTAGTGCGCTGAGCGACGTGGCAGACTCGATGCGCAAGCAACGCCCCAAAGACCTGACCGAAAAGGACGATCAACTCTATGATAAATTACTCAAGCGCATCCAAAACCTGGCTGAGGGCGTGCGCGCTGTCTTCTCGGTCACCGACCCACAACACTATGTCTACTATGTCGAGCGCACCCAGACAGCTGGAC
>DAICZM010000603.1 GCA_027311145.1 Ktedonobacterales bacterium | reverse complement strand
TCGCAGATGTAATTGTAGCTTATTGGTCTGAATGCGTGAAATATCGATCAGATCACCGATGAGCCGATTGAGTACCCCGACTTGACGCTCGGCACGACGCAACATCTCGCTGGCTGTTTCCAATCGGTCACGCAGGACATTATCGGAGACTTTGCTCTGTTGTGTTGCAGCGGTCAGGCGGCGCAAAGCGAGTTGGATATTGGCTTTGATCGTTGTCATCGGTGTACGCAATTCATGGCTGGCAATGCCTAAAAACTCTTCCATACGGCCCTTAGCCTCGCGTAGAGCCATCTCGCGTCCCTCGGCTTTTGCTCGTTCGTGCAACAGACGACGCCGCTCAAAGACGAGCGCGGCCAGTTTGGCAACGGCACTGGCGAGTACCATTTCTCTTTCGGTATAGCGATGCGTTTTTTCATTATAATCTAACGAAAGGATGCCGACAAGTTGATTGTGTACACAGAGTGGGGCGGCGAGCATCACCTGTACATTATAGGGATTGGGATATTGGTTAAAGGGTGCTTCTCTCAGGTCCAGCACGAATAACTCATTGGCTCGCAAACGCTCTACCAGTTCGGGTAAGGGACTCTCTTTCAGTGTTGTTTGCTGTTGATGTTGCTCTTGCCACCACTGTTGTTCTAACTCAGAAGATAAACCGACGACTGCTACTGGATAGACACGCTCGCTCTCGGCCTCGACTAACTGGATACCCACGCGCTGGCAATCCATCACGCTGCGCGTTAGTTGAGCCAGACGTGTCCCTAATACGTACATATCTTCGAACTGCTCGTCTTGCTCCGGTAACTGGATAACGGCTTCCGCCATGTCTAGCAAGCCACTGAGAGCCTCATGTGTGCGCCGTTCTAAGCGGCGGCGTTCCGTCACATCGCGTGAAATCAGGATGGCCCCGCTGATTTCTCCATCCGCATTGCGAATCGGTGCGCCTGTGATGCTAAACTGCAAATCGCACTGCTGGTCTACAAACCATATCATCACGTCAACGGCTTGCATCGCGTTAATGACCTCACCGTTGATGACACGCACATGCGGCCATTGTTCGTAAGGCAGTGCTTTGCCATCTTCACCGCGCAAATTGTAGGGGAGTAAACGCTCGTGTAGTGGGAGATGATAGTAGTTTTCTACGCGGGTAATCGCTGTAAATATCTTTTGCGCCATTTTATTGGCGTAGACCAATTCACCCGTGCTACTGTAGACGGTGACAACATCTGTCAGAGCCTCAAATGTGATCTCCAATTCGCGGGCACGCTCTTCAGCTTCTCTGTGAGCTTTATGCTCGCTTTGCATGATTTGCTGATAGCGTTCTTCTTCCATTTTTCTCTGGCTGATATCTTCCACGACGCTGATAAAATAAGCCGGTTGACCATCATCGTCACGGACCAACGAGACTTTCAAATATGCCCAGACCAGCGAGCCATCGCGGCGAATATAGCGTTTCTCCATCGCATATTCCGCAATCTTGCCGGCCAGCACATTGTGCATCAGGGCCAAATCGGCATCGAGGTCGAGTTGATAGGTGATATCTTGAAATGTCATCTGTAAGAGTTCTTCGCGCGTATAGCCAAGAATTTCACAGAGACGCTGGTTTACTTGGAGCCAATGCCCTTGTCTATCCAGGTGGGCAATGCCAACAGCAACCTGTTCAAATGTCAAACGGAAACGGCGTTCGCTCTCGGCCAGACTCTCTTCCATGCGCTTCCATTCCGTGATATCCGTACATGCCCCGACCCATTCGCGTATAGAGCCATCATTGGCGAAGACAGGAACACCACGTGCAAGAAATGTGCGATAGATACCATCGGCGCGCCGCAGACGGTAGGTTGCCTCATAGGGGCATTTGGCCTGAACGGCTTCCAACCAATGTTGACGCATCTGTTGCCGATCATCTGGGTGAACCGCATCGAGAATGTGTTTCCCTCGCACTTCTTCCGGCGTTTGTCCTGTGTAGGCACACCAGGAACCCAGTTCGCCAATCGCGAGACCATCCACGCTCGTTGTCCAGACAATCTGCGAGGTTGCCGCAATCAGTGAACGGTAACGGGCCTCACTTTCATACAACAGCTGTGTTGTTTTATCAGGAGTCTCCGAAACAGACAAGGCCCGATGAGACGTCTCTACCCAAAAACGCTTATCATGAGCAACGCCTCTGTCACTATAATGGCTTTTTTCTTCCATATAGCTCCTTTGAAAGAGTCAAAAATACCATCAGGAAAAGTTCTCTGTGTTGAACATCGGTATACATAAAGCTCTATTATCGTGGACTCTGGTATTGATACGGATAAATGTACCAAAAAGATACAGTAACCCAATACAGTATACATATCTAAAATCTCTTATTTTCTTTCATGCTCATTATTTTGTATATGCATCAGCCGACAGATGGTGCTACCGATCTTATTAAATATTTACACAGTAGACAGTCGATAAGTTAGCATCTGATGTCTCGGTTGGTGTTCTGTGTGTTGTCACCAAATGAGGC
>DAICZM010000602.1 GCA_027311145.1 Ktedonobacterales bacterium | reverse complement strand
TCTCTTTTTTGATAGCTCGATCTTACCAGTTTTTCCGGCACTTGGATACCCCCTTTGCAAAAACTTGAGTCGCACCCGCGCGAGGTCTGGGAGGTTGTTCTTTTGTGTAGGCTATGGTAAACTATGGTATTGAACAAATGAGCTAGTCGCGAACCTTGTGAGGGAAAAATATGGCGAATGTATTATCACAATCTATTTCATTACATTGGACGAGCGTGCGCAGTGCGATTGGCGAATGTGTTTTGATTGCGAGTGAGGATGGTATCTGTTGGGCTGGAACGCCTGCAACCCCCTTAGAGACGGGTTTGGCATGGGTGCAGCAGAAAGTTTGTTCAGATTATCACATAGATGGAGCAATGAATGCTCCTCTCAAACATGCCGCTGATGAGATGCGTGGTTATCTAGCAGGTGAACCTGTGGCCTTTACCTGCCCGCTTGATCTACGCGGTACGCCTTTTCAGCTTGCAGTCTGGCAAGCGTTGTGTACTATTCCGTATGGTGAGACGTGTTCCTATGGGGAGATTGCCCACAGGATCGGTAAACCAAGCGCGGCGCGTGCTGTTGGTGCTGCTAATGGGGCCAACCCCGTCGCAATTATCGTTCCGTGCCATCGCGTGATTGGTGGTAACGGCACGTTGACGGGCTATGGTGGTGGTTTGCCGGCGAAGGCGTGGCTGTTACATTTAGAAGGTGTGCGGCAGTGGCGTGAGGGATGATTGGCAAAACAGTATCGCGCCTCCCCGATGAGTAGGCGCGATACTGCCTACTTAGGTCAGATCAACCCGGCGGACATCAACATACGTGATCCCTTGCCATTCTTGGCGTGTGCCAACCATTGCGAAGTTGAAACGGTTGACGGCGAGAACATTGCTGATATCCTGACGTGGGAAATCAGGGTCGTCGTGCTTCCAGAGATCAAAGCGGCCTTCCCTATCCAGGCGGTCAATGCCGGTGGCAAGCAAGGTTTGCGTCTCAGTCTCTGGGCGTTCCTGAAGCAGAGCTTCGAGATAGTCGGCGCACAGCGTATCTTCGCTGCCGAATGTAAAATCGCTGCTCTCGCCTGTTGGGAGCTGGCTGATGAGGCCCTGCCCCGCGAGTGCTAGTTGGCGTGCGTAGCGAGCAGTTGCGCTGGCGTTGGTGAGTGCGCACAGCAAGATGCTGTCGGCGTTCGCAACGGCAACCGCTCCCTGTGTGCCAGCACCGGTGCGTTGAATCAGGCGTCTGCCCTGCACAGAGGCATTTTTGACGAGCGTTGGTGAGTTATTCAGGTCAAAGCCTGGAATCAGGCGTCCGTCGACCTCGCCAGCGAGGAGGGCTTCCGGGTCACGAGTGCGTAAGGCTTGTGCCTCTTCTGTTTTGCGTACCAACCAGAGACCATGCGCACCACCAGCAAAGGCGTAGCCTGCCACACTAAAGGCACGAATGACATCAATCACAATGACAACGCCACGAGCTTGCGCCGCTGTCTCGCGTGTGATACGAGTGATATGCATAATTGTCCTATTTATCTCCGGTAGTTACCTGCTTGCGTTATAAAAATGCGGAGCAATCCCCACACAATGACTGCGGCAATCGCTAGCTCTACAACGATCATCGTGATCCAGACCCAGGTTAAAGGTGTATGTTGCACATTGGCCGCTGCTGTCGGGTTAAATGATGTTGCGAGCAGAGGCGAAAGAATGGCAAGGGGAAACGCCAGAAGTGCCAGGCAGAAAAGTACTACCACAGTGGGTAGTATGATGCGCCACCAACCGGAGTCGCGCAAATTTTCTGTTTTTGCCGTGCCATAGATTTGTCGATGTTCAATATCGGCTTTTGCGGGAGAAGGCGTATCTTGTGTTGAAGCGGGCATCTTTGCCGCTGAATTGACGGTAGTTTCATCCATACATTGTTCTCCTGTAAATAAAAATGATATCTCTGTCTCAAGTATAGCATAAAACACACTTGGTGGAGATCACAAAGAGAGCTATTTGTCAGTGTTTTTGTTTTCTGGCAGACTAACATGGTATAGTACAGACAAAAGTTGTTCGGTGTATGACTTGTCTATGCTGATTGCATACAAACAGAGGATAGGTGTTATGGCTATTGAACAGAATACTTCGCATCCGTCGCTCAGTGGACAAGAGGTGCGGTCAGTATTGTTAGCGCAAAATGCGACGACGGGCGAGACGATTGGTGAGTTGCCTATTGCGAACGAGGAGGCCGTGTTGGACGCTGTTCAGCGCGCGCATGCGGCACAACCCGCTTGGGGTGCGCTCAGTTTTCAGCAACGCGGAGCATATTTACAACAATTCCGTGATATCATGCTAGATCGCGCGGATGCTGTTGCGCGTATCATCTCGCGTGAAGTCGGTAAACCGCAGATTGAAAGCATGATGAGCGAAATCATTGCGGGTGCAGATATTATCAATTATTACGTGAAAAACGCGGAAAAAATGTTGGCGGATGAGCCGATCCCACTCCATTTGCTGAAGCATCGCAAAAGCTATCTGCATTATACACCAC
>DAICZM010000601.1 GCA_027311145.1 Ktedonobacterales bacterium | reverse complement strand
AAACAGATCATCCATACGCCCTCCTATAACACATGCAGAAGAAAGGCGAACGCATGCAAGAGGAACGACCAATCAACGAACAGCATGAACACCACCGCCGCGAGAGCACACCCAATTTTTTTGTCGAATTGCATGAAACACCTCCTTGACGCGCCAGCCCCGACATGCCACAATGGGCAGCAGGTACTAGCATTCCCAAATGCCGAACCTTCCCAGACTGGTTGAAGCCGTAGGACGCCTCAGCCAGTCATTCTTATGCCGCCGACGTGCGACGATCACGATGACCATCACCATGCATATCCCACATATCCGACCAAATCCGCAGCCGCTCAACGGTCGCAAAGACAGCGCAGACCGCACACACCCACTCAAATGGTTGTATCGGGTTATGTGAAATAATCCGAGTTAAGGACGCATGTTGCTCACACCAATCGCATTGACCTTTCATATCAGACCTCCTGAAAAAAACAGCAGCAACAGCTATAAAAAGTGAGGATATGTTTGCTCAAGTAGCGTCTCATAATACCCTCCTCTCTTGACCCCACAAGTCAGCAAACAGCTTGGCGCAGGAGTTCCCACCCCTGGCTACCGAGAGCTGTCATCTACTGCTTTGCAACATGTAATGCAGTCCTCTTGCACGCGCTAGACGCAGGGTCTACGACGTTCCTTCCATCGCTGTCCTGTCCTTATACACTGTTAGAAAGGTTAGACTTACGTTTAGGCCTTTCAGAGCCAGCCTATAAGTTAGTGGGAGCAACCCGCAAGATCAGTTTTTTTCACCACTCGACACGTCCCTAACGCATTCGGTAGCTCGCTATTCGGTTGTAAAAGTTCTGATATTTACAAGAATTTCAGAAATTCCTGTTAAGATGATTGTGCCATAGAACCAAGCAAATGTCAAGAGGTTTGTACAGAAATTTCAGAAAATCCAAAAGATTGCGTTCTTACAAAAAAGATGCTACTATCATTATCATGAACTCAATACCTATGCATATAGGTAGGAAGGAAACAAAAAAATGGCGACCAAAAGAGGAGGCATAGACCGCGACAAGCTCTATTCCTCATCAGAGGTGAGGAAGCTGCTCGACATATCAGCTAGCACGTTATCAACCCTAGTGGGAAAGGGAACCATAGAAAAAGTCGTGCCACCAGGATACACACAAGGCTACTATACAAAAAGCAGCGTTGACGAATACCGCAAGCAACGAGAAATCTTTGATGATGTTTACATAGCAAAGCAAGCCAGGAGACTTGTAGTGAAAAAAGCACAGAGAGACGACCAGAACAGCATCTTCGAGATGGAAAAAGAAGTGCTGGGAGCAACCGTACCGTTAGATAGACGACTAGAATGGCAGATCAAAAATCCCGACATCGATTTTATCGCCACGAGCGACGGGCAGGTCATCGGTCACATGTCGCTTCTTCCTATAAAGGAGCAGCCGCTTACAGCCCTCTTAAAAGGTGAGATCAGAGGTTGGGAAATATCGGCAGAAGATATAGAAACCTATGAACCAGGAAACCAGTACAATCTGTTTATTATGGCCCTTGCAGTCAGAAAGATAGAAGGACGCCCTAACAGCATGTACGCCGCTCTTATCCTGAGAGAGGTTCAACAGTTTCTATTCGAGGCAGCAGATAAAGAAATCTTGATAAAAGCCATCTATGCCACAAGCAGAACTAGAGATGGTATCTATCTCGCTGAACGGTTTGATATGGAGACCATCAAAGAATGGAGTACACCACGCCGAAAATGCTATGTGATGGATATGAGCAAAAGCGATGCAAAAATGGCAAAAGCCTACCGAGAGCATGTCACATCATTGAAACTCTCTACAGAACTTACAGCAGGAATACTAAACAGTCACAAAGAACCCGCAAGCAACTGACCACCAAGAACAACTATGTAAAAAAGACTTAGGATAATGAAATACTATCACCATCCTGAGTCTTTTTTATATAAGATACATTCATCTGAAAGACAAGTCTTTAAGACTTGCCAGAGATATGATATTATAAAGCACAACATTCACACTAGAAAAAGGTTCATTACTCATAACAGCATTATAAAAAAACACAGATAGAAGCAGGGAGAAAACGTATGCGACAGAGCCTTATTAACCTCTTCGCACTACTATGGCGATTTATAAACTGGATATGGGGCGTTCCTATCATCAGTATTATACTAGGAGTACTTGGTAATATTGCATACTCCTATGTCACAATTGGTCAGCAAACATTCGTTAATCCGCTCAAACTCGCTTTCATTGCGTTTCTTCTCTCTCACCTTGTATTTTTTCTCATCATTCTTATTGCACTTCTCTTACTAACACTGTGTGCCTACTTTGCTCATACTTATCAGGAACAGCCATTTCATACAGCAGATCACGTGTGGATGATGCCATTTCGCCGCAATCCACTTTTTATCGGTCGTGATGATCTTCTTAAAAGCCTGCGCGTCTACTTTCAAAAGTATACCAGAGCAGCATTGACGCAACCCGCTGCCATCACA
>DAICZM010000600.1 GCA_027311145.1 Ktedonobacterales bacterium | reverse complement strand
CCTGACTTCGGGCAAGAAACGCGGCAGCAGGTTTAAGCGCGCAGTAGCCTGAATAGACCAGTTGACACGCCAGACAGGTCTTCCAACCTTCAAACGTGCTAACAAAAGCGAGGATGAACGTCCTATTGTATCAGCAAAAAACGGCACATCCTCGTGAATGCCCAGGAACGCTTTGCTCATTTTGTCGTCCAGACACCACGCACTCGGAAAACATAGGTGGCCAGCAATCAGCGGCATCCCTTCGGCTTCCACTCCGCTCATTATCAATAAGTCTTCTTGCACCTGCCGCCCAAGCCAGTCAAGTGGCGGATAGGGCAGACTCGCCACGTCACCATACACAAAGCGCGTCTCTTGCTTGAGCAGGTGATTAACCCACAACCATTGCTCACCCGCAGTCTCCCAGTGGAAGTAGTCAGGATAATACTGCACAAGATCTGCTAACGCCAGGGCAAGTACCTCCCACTGCTGTGCCTCTGTTTCCGCTGATGCCCGACAATATTGTTCATGTTCCTCTGCCAATAATGCATTTTTGAGCGCAATCTCGGCTTGGTAGCTCTGTACATCTACCTCAAACAGTGAACGCTTCTCAAGGGCACGCACACCCATCGCCATCTTATAGACATCATCAGTAAACGGGAAATATGGTAACATGGGGTATGCTCCTTTTTCAGCTATCCAGAATATTTGGTGATCTCTTCTATTGTAGCGCATCGTTCCTGTTCTATGCATGGTCACATTGACCGATGGAGCTTCGGACATGCAAAAAGCGCAATTGCATACAGCATGCAACTGCGCTTTCTTGTCTCAGAGGTTTAGTAAAATGATACATTAATACAGCAATACATTAACAAGCCTGAAAGACATGTTTTATTCTCTCTGGCGCGCAGTTTCATCCAGCATGGCGCGCACAAAACTCACAGCAACCGCCAGCCAATCGAAAGAACGTGTCCATTCTACCCATGCTTGCTGAGTGGGCCAACCAGCCCGATAGCGCGCCTGCATCTCCTTCGGCATGGCAACAGCCCACTTGGTTCCCTCACCCAACCCACCAGGAGTAATACGCACAACAATATTTAAGACATTCTCATTGGGTAACTGTTGTTTCCAGTCTGGCATGCCTTTTAATAAAACATCCTGACGCCAGAGACTAAACAACGCAGGGTCTTCGGGCGCACCACTCTGCGAGCGTTGCAGCGTTAAAACCTGCCCCACGACAACAGAACGTGCCCACTCAGGGAAACGCAGGCCAACACTATAGCGATACTCGTCCAAACCCGCCCAATTCATAAAGGCGCGGTAGCCGTCGCGTTCCAGACGACGCTCCGTATCGCTCTGCCAGATTTTCACCATCGCATCTAGACGCTTCTTCTTCTCATCTTCCACCAGGATTGCCAGTGGCCCCGTATCAGGCGGATATGCTGCTCTATTCATCAAAGGCTCCTATTCCTCTGGGAAAATACTGCTCCAGCCATCCATGTAAATCGTCCGCTAGTGGCGCGACGTAGCGACTACGCACATTGTCGGCAGAGCGGTTTAGTTCAAGACTATAAGCATGGAGAAACTGGCGTTGCAGAGCGGCCGCTGGCGTCCCTCTCATCGGCACGGGAGCATAAAGCTGATCGCCTACAATAGCGTAGCCCAATGCGGCAAGATGCGCACGAATCTGGTGCGTGCGTCCCGTCACTGGGCGCACATCGAGCAATGCAAACCCCGCCTCAATTGCCAGTAAGCGAACACTCGTCAACGCATCCTGTCCATCGGGACCAACAATACAGCGACGCCGATCATCTGGATCACGCTGCAACGGCCCTTGCAACAATAGCTCATCATTGCCAAGCAAGAAGAGATCATCTCCTGCTCCTACCAACTCATCACCCGCAATCGAACGGCGCGTGACATGCAAAGGGACACGTGGTTCACTCCAAGCTGGCGCACCCATCTGGACGACCGCCAAATAGCGTTTTGTGATCGTATGCGCATGGAACTGGCGCACAATATGACGACGCGCCCGCTCAGTCCGCGCCAAGGCCACGACGCCCGACGTGTCTCTATCCAGACGATGGAGCAGGCAAGGCCGCTCCAGTAATCTCTCTTCACGCCAGAGTTGCTGAAGATGCCGTGCGCGTAACATCGCTCGCACCGCTGGTGGTGCTTGTGCCCAAGCTGGCTCATCTGGAAAATCCGCAGGTTGCCACTCTTCAGGCTTCTGCTGCGCTAAATACACCAACAATGCGTCCCACAGCGTCGTTCCATCCACATGTTTATAGGTCGGGTGCATCACCACACCAGCCGGCTTATTCAGTACCAGCAGATGGTGATCTTGATACACGACAACAATTGTTCCTGGCAAATTCAATACCTCACACCTACACCACGTCTGGATGACCAGCACAGACGACAAAGACAAGCTCTTTGCAGGCATGATAGAATAGTACCACGTACCAATATAAGATAGAACTACCGGGCAAAGCAAAGAGGTATTTATTATGTCATATATTCGCTATCATAC